>NC_019791.1:0-309369 GCF_000317795.1 Caldisphaera lagunensis DSM 15908 | reverse complement strand
AAAATTATTCAAGATTTAACTAATTTTAATTTTACATTAATTTAAAGCTTAGGATGAATAATTTGTTTGACAATATTTTTATAAGTAATTGTTTCCCATATCAGATGATAACTGGAATTTTTATTATCTTCACTCTTCTAAAGCCTTGAAATCATAATTCATTCTATGTTATAACCTATTATAAAGCTAGATCTTAATCGTTTATACTTTAAGTATATAAAAATTTTTTCTCATTTAATATATGGGGAAAGTTTTGAAAATCGAACTAAAAGATTCAAAAATATTTATTGATGAAAAAGAGTGTTGTAAAATTAACATAGAGGAAAAGGAAATTAATGTTATTGGTAACCCGGAATATAATTTTGTTATAAAGCTAGGGTTTAGAGGATATAAAATATATCAAGATAATATTTTAGTTGGCAAAGGAAAAGGTTTAATTCTTTCCTATAAATCTGAAACTCTTAAGCCTGATAAAAAATCTGAATTATTAACACTAGACTTAATGTATGGTAATGATATTGTTATTTTAGATAAATATAATTCTTCTGTTGGTACTCTAAGATTAGATAATGGTAAATTGATAGCAAATTTTGATTTTCATTATTTAACCTTTGGAATAATTTATTTGTCTTATTTATTCGGGGCAATGAATAATACAATTAATGCAATGCCTAAAAATAATTTTGAAAAACCTTTATTATCTATTAGAACTAGCAAATCTTATATGAAAATTTCATTATTATTATTTGCAATATTATTTATAATTGTGGTTTTCATATCATATTTTTCCATAATATTAGCTTACATAGTTGCATTGTTTTTATTAATGGTTCCTTTAATATCAAGGGTCTTCTCTGCTAATAATTTTATTAACTTTTATAATGATCATCTTGAAATTATCAATGATCTTTCAAATAGGAAATTGATAATATATTATTCAGATATAAATGAAATAAAAAATTATAAAAAAGGATTTTTGATTTACTTAAGTAACCCTATCTTGGAAAAGAAAGAAATATTTATACAATACAATCCTAAAATTAATAATATGCCTTTATCAGAATTTCTTCGTAAAAAAATTAACAAATAATTCAATTTTTCCTTTATTTAATTCTGACCGATATCTTGCCTATGATATCATTATTTTCTATAATTTTGTGTCCTTCTTTTACATATTCTAAATTAACCGTTTTTGATATATAAGGTTCTATTTCTCCATTTTCCACATATTTTATTGCATTTTTAAGTTCTAGCTTTGATGAATTATGGGTTCCATAAATCTCTAGATGCTTTAAATAGAACTTTTGCCAATTTATTGCAAATGTGTTACCACCAAGAAATCCAAATATCACTATTTTTCCATTAGTTTTTGTCACATCTAATGAAGTCTGTAATGTTGGATTAATAATATAATCAACAACAATATCAACACCATTTTTATTTGTTAATTCTAAAACTCTGTTTTTTACATCTTCTTCAGTACTTACAATAACATAATCTGCACCTATCGATTTCAGTATTTTTGCTTTCTCAACACTTCTTGTAGTAGCTATAGTCTTTGCTCCAAATAATTTTGCAATTTTAATTGAGAACATGCCAACCCCTCCAGAAGCACCATGAATTAATACGAAATCATCTTTCTTAATCTTTCCTATTGTTACTAATGATGTCCAAGCAATTGATAATGATAAAGGGGAGACACCTAGCTTTTCTCCATCACCCTTAACCTTAATTAAGGTTTTTGAAGGAACTTTAATTAATTCTGCATGTGCTCCATTTATATGAAATCCAATCATCTTCCATTGGTTACACATGTTTTCTTTTCCTTGTAAGCAAAAATCGCAATGGCCGCAGCCATATACAGTATTAGCTATAACAAAATCTCCAGGACTTATGTCAGAATTGTCATCAATATCTATAACCTTCCCATATAAATCTACTCCGGGTATGTGAGGAAGTGGAATATTTATTCCAGGATAACCTTTTCTTATCAATGTATCCATTCTGTTTATTGATGAATATTCCACTTTAATTAATGCTTCTCCTCTATTTATTTTAGGATCTTCAAATTCTCCATATTTTAAAACATCGATATCTCCATGGGAATTGAAATATATTGCTCTCATTTTCAACTCCTAATTTATACACTATTAAGTGGTTAAAATTCTTATCTCATTTCTTCATCAATACAGATCCATTAATGAACATGTATTTTAGATGAGTTAGGTAAGGATTAGGTATCTTTAGATCCTCTAGATTTCTTATTACTTTATCTACATTATACTTTATTCTTTTTAAAATTATGTTTTTTGTTTCAGTATCAATGATAGCATAAGCTGCTCTATAATCATTATCTCTTGGTTCTCCTGCACTACCAGGATTTATTATAATGCTATTATTAATTTTCTTCATAAATTGATAATGAGTATGGCCAATTAGATAAATATCATAAGCTAATTTTGGGGTTTTATTTTCATCACTTTTTAATCTTAATTCTTTATATAACATTTTAGTTATGTTATCATCACTAAGCCAAGGATAAAGGTATCCATATAAAGGATTCGATGGGGATCCATGAGTTAATAATCCTTTACCAAACCCATCTATATCAATTTCAAGTTTAATCTTAAAATTTTTAAGATAATCTATTTGAGACCTATTCACCATCTTTTTTGTATAATTCTCTCTAAAATAAACACTGATCCAATGCGTTGCTTCGCCACACATGCAGTCAATATTATAAATTAATGCATTATCATGGTTTCCTAAAACTGATTTAGCTCCAAGTTCTTTTAATTTATCTATTACTTCTGCAGGTTTTGGTCCATAATCAACTGCATCTCCTAAAAATAATACTTCATCGAAATTTTCATTTTTTACTATTTCATTAAAAGGTTCTATGTTTCCATGTATATCGCTTATTAATAATATTTTCATTCTATTATCAAGTTATGGTTATTTGATTATGATTAATAAATTTTCATATAGATTTTGGTTATAGTTATTATATTATTTAATTTAATATTATTTTAATATTTCAGCAATAAGTTAGATTGTAACAATTATCCTTTTTTCTTTTTATAACAATAGAATTACTCTTCATTAGATAAAATTAAAGCTTATAATATTAAAAAGATTAATTTGAATAGGTGAAAATTAAGTGGAATGGGATGAAGAAAGACTTAAAATTTTAAAGGAATTAAGATCCAAAGGTATAAATCCATATCCACAAAAATTTGAATTTACTCATACTATAGCTCAAGTCATAGAAGAAGCAAATAAATCAAATAAAAAAACACATGAACCTTTCTTATTTAACATATCTACAGTAGGCAGGGTAGGCAATGTTAGAAGGCATGGAAAAGCTTCATTTATTGATATTTTTGATGAAGGAGAAAAATTGCAGTTATATGCAAGAGTTAACGAATTAGGAGAAGAAAGATATAACGAATTTATTCATATTATTGGGAGGGGGGATATAATAGGAGTTAAAGGGGATTTATTTTATACAATGAAGGGTGAACTAACATTAAGAATAAAGGATTATACATTATTATCAAAAGCGTTAATTGAACCCCCAGATTGGTCAAAATTAACCCCAGAATTTAGGTATGCACATAGGTATGTGGATTTCTTATATAATAGTGATGCAAGAGAATTAATGTTAAAAAGATTTAACATTATTCAACAAATAAGATCTTATTTATATAAACAAGGATTTATGGAAGTTGAAACACCTGTATTACAGCCTGTTTACGGAGGGGCATTAGCAAAACCATTTAAATCTCATGTAAATGCATTAAATGAAGATTGGTATTTGAGAATATCATTAGAACTTTATTTAAAAAGATACATAGTTGGAGGCTTTAATAAGGTATTTGAAATAGGCAAAGTATTTAGAAATGAGGATATAGATGTTACGCATAACCCAGAATATACGCTAATGGAACTTTATTGGGCGTATGCAGACTATAAAGACATAATGAATCTAACAGAAAATCTTATTAGGGAAGTTGCTAGAAGTGTTTTGAAAGAACCAAAAATCAAAAAGGTAATAAATGGCAAAGAATATGAAATAGATTTAGATAAACCATTTAATAAAGTCACTATGTATGATGCATTGTCAAATGCTATTGGTAAAAATATAGAGACTGTAAGCGATGATGAACTTAAAAGAATGTTGGATGAAATAGGTCAAAAACCAAGAGGTAATTTATACATAAGGGGATTTATGATAGAAAAACTATTTGATAAATTGGTTGCAGATAATATTATAGAACCAACATTTATACTCGATTATCCAATTGAAACGACACCATTGTGCAAGCCTCATAGAAGTAAACCTGGTTTAGTTGAGAGATTCGAATTATATGCAGTTGGAATGGAATTGGCCAATGCATATACAGAGCTTAATGATCCAGTTTTACAAGATGAATTATTCAAAAAGGAAATGGAAATGATGAAAAGAGGTGATGAAGAAGCGCATCCATATGACTTTGATTTTGTAAGAGCCTTAAGCTATGGCATGCCTCCCACAGGAGGAGTTGGGATTGGAATAGATAGACTCGTTATGCTATTAACTGGAGTTTATAGCATTAAAGAGATAATACCATATCCAATGATAAGTTATAAGTTAATAGAGGAATAATTATTTAATTTTTAATAATAATAGCAAAACTAATCCAATTAATGTGGAAGAAAATAAATAGATTCCACTAATAAATATACCTTTTATTAATATAAGAGAAAATACAATGCCTCCTAATAATCCGGCTATTGCCTTTCCTGTATACAATATACCATTATTTGAGGTTGAGTATTTAGCCCCAAAAACATCTCCTATCAGTGAAAAATAAAGAGGAATTAAAGCACCATCAAATAACCCAATTATTATAGCTGAAATAAATATTTGATTTATTGATAACAAAATACTGCCGATAATGACTAAAATAATTGATATCATTAAAGTCATATATCTTCCTAGCTTATCTGATATTAATCCTATTATAGGTCTTCCCACTCCACTCATAAATGCAAAAGCACTTATAAGAACGGCTAGCAATTCAATATTTTCCTCTCTAGAAATAAAAGACAACGCGCTTGACATAGACAATAAAGGTACTACAGAGAAAATATATGAAAAATAGATTAACCACCACTTCCTAGTAGTAATAACGATACTTGGCTTTAAGCCAGAAATACCCTTAGTGGGATATTCTGAAAAATAAAGAAGTATTGGTAAAACGATTAGTTCACTCAAGCCTATTATTAATGAAGGTTCTCTAAAAGATTTTGATGATATTATGAAAGGGTTAGCAATTGTTGCACCTAAACCAAATCCAAAAGAAACTAATCCGGTTGCAAACCCTCTTTTTTCTTGGTACCATTTAACTGCTAAGTTTGATGCTATCATATATAATATGCCTTCACCAGAGCTTCCCAAAGACCAAAACAAATAAAATGAAATCAAGTTTTTGCTTAGATATATACCTAAAAAACCCAATGATGACAAAATTGAGGAAAATATACCTATAAGCTTTGGACCTTTTATATCAGCTATGTAGCCGCCTATTACTTGAGAGATAGTTGAAAATATTGTAAACAATGTAAATGCAAATGCTATTTGATCAATGCTGGCATTTAATCCTTTTGCTAATAAGGGAGATAATGCATTCCATGAATATTGATACAATGAATTGAAGCACATTACTATTATTCCAATTGTTAAAAATAGACTCTTTTTCAAATCTCTCACACCTTACTATTATAAGCAAGCAAATAGAAAATTAAAAGCAAAATTGGAATTGGCAATGTAAATAAAAATAATTTGCTTATATTAAAGTAAGTAATAATTGTTAAAGCAATTAATGGCGATAGAAATTCTCCAGCTCCAGAAGATGTAGAAAAAATCATATTACCGATAACAACATTATTTTTATCTAAAGAGTTAAACGCCTTATACAAAAAGGAAGGATATAAAACTGAATGCGGTATTGAAAATAATAAAAGTCCAGTAATATTTAATATTAAATTATTTGTATTTAAAAAAATAAATATCAATGGAAGTATAGCAATTGCTAATATTTCCATTTTAATTAAACCCTTTTCGTTGATTTTTATTAATGCAAATCTTATTAATGATGATAAAATAAATAATAAAAAAAGGGAAATCATTACTAAATTTGGCTTTAAACCTATTGTTTTTGTTTCATATATTCCCCAGTATGAAATTATTAAGGGCAATATTAGAGAATAAATGAAATTAAAGGTTAAATATTTTAAAAATTTTTTGTTTTGGATTATTGAAAATAAATTATTTATTTTAAATTTTATATTAATATCTATAGGATTATATTTATTTTTAAGAGTAAAAATCAATGGACTTACTAATAAAAGAATTGTAGAAATAAATATGAACTTAAATGATAAATATGTTAAGATTATTGATGAAAATAAAGTGCCAAGTATAAGACCCATTGATAAGGCAAACGAGTAAAGACCGATACCTTCAAACTTATTGTTTGCCTGGTGCATTGAAGGCGCTAGTAATATGGATATTGAGCCTAGTCCTACCCCTATTAATATTATTGAGATGTATATTTGAAAATAATTATTATTAAAAACTAAAAATAAGAATCCTAGAGATGTTAATGAAAAGCTTATTATTAGAAAATTATGTATTTTTTTAAAATATATTGAAAATAAGGATCCTACTCCATTGGATATCCATAACAATGCTATCGCTATAGAAATAAGTTTTGATGATGCTATGAATGAATTAATATATAAAGGAATTACAGATTGAGCTATTATAGAAGAAAATCTTACAATTGATGTTGATAAGAACAAAAAGCCTATGTTATTCCTTCTCATAAAGTTAAAACCCTGATATTACATTTTCATAAACCTTAATCAATTCATTTCCTATTATTACCGGATCATGTCTTTCTTTAATAGCTTGTACGCTGTTTTCTGAAAAAGATTTTCTAATATTCTCATTGGTAATTAAAACAGAAATATATTTTTCATATTCCTCTTCATAGTTGCCAACAAATCCGTTATTTCCATGAGTAATTGTCTCATTTATAGAATTTATGTTAGATGACACAACAGGTATTCCATACGACATTGATTCTAATATTGTCAGAGCATAAGCATCGTATCTAGTGGGTAAAAATGTTATATCAGATAGTGGCATTATTTTGTTATAAAGTTCATCATCGCTCAGTTTTTCATAGTGATAAATATTTTTATGGTTATTAACAATTTTCTTTATATTCCCAGGTATAGGACCTACATAAAACAGATTTATATTATCAAATTCCTTTGCAAGCTTTAAAAATACTTTTAATGCTATATCTCCCCCCTTTCTAATGAAATCTCTTCCTATAAACAATATGTTAATATCTCTATGATTAATCCTTTTTTCTGAATTTATTTGCATTGGTGGAGGTATTACAACAACTTTTGATGAATCAACTCCATCTTTAATAAAGCCTTTTCTTGCCCATTCGGACCATGTTATAATAGCTCTGCAAGGTGATGAATTTAAATAATATGTTAGGAAATCGAGAGCTACGTTATACGTAAATCCCTTACCTCCATAATATTGATCTAAAAATTGGCTCGGACTCTCATCATTTTCATGAACCCATGGTTTTGAATATAAATAAAAGTTCCAGAAGAATGAATGGATTATTTTCTCATCTTTAGGGATAGGTTGAGATATACCCTTTAAAATTAATCGCGATAAGGTAGCAATCATAGTATCTTTATTATATTCATATTGGGATGCTTTTTTAAATGGTGGAATAATATCATAAAATATTGTATATTCTATGTTATTTGGATGAAACTTATATCTAAGATATGGGCCTCTTCTTAATCTATTTGTTCTACCATCTATTTCTGATACTAACATTACTTTCATCATATATCGCCTAATGAAACCTCTATTGAAGGTGCAAAGTACTTCAAAATTTCTGACCTGCTTAATACTTTCATATATTGCTCTGGCATTGGGAAAATTGAAGATTTCATATCTTTGAGATTTTTCCATTTTACTGTAGGATAAATAAGATCTTTAGCATATTCAGCTCTATATTTATATTTTATCACAGTTTCAAATATTTCTCTTATTACATCTTTTATATTCTTCTTTCTGTAAAATCCCAAAGATGGTAATATTTTATGTTCTACAGCATAAAAATGATCTTCAGCCTCGACTCTTGGATTTTCTATTGTCCTTATCTTTGGTTTTATTCCAAACTCATTAGCTATTTCAATGACTTTTTCTGCAAGTTCTGTTGTATTATATATTTCATCCAATTGATTGACAACTCTGTATTGCCCTTCTTTAGGTGGGTTTTCTAACAATAAAGTTAATGCGTTTATGCTATCATATAATGATAAAAATCCTCTAGTTTGCTTCCCTTTTCCATATAAAAGTAATTCATTCAATACAACTGCTTGAACAACATATTTGTTAATAACAGTACCCCATGTAGAATCAAAATCAAATCTTGTCTCCAACGCCTCATTAACTATTTCATCAGTTCTTGTTCCATAAACTACACCTTGCATTACATCTGTTGCCCTAATTCCATGTAGCTTATTGGATAAAATCAAGTTATATGTGTCAAAAATTTTTGTTAAATGATAATAGCTTTGGCCCATTCTTGGAAACATCACTTTGGTTTTTCTGTTTTTATATTCTATTTCTATATCTCCTTCAGTTATTTCAATATTAGGAGTTCCATATTCTCCCATCGAACCCATCTTGAGTAAATGAGCTCCTGGGGTATGCCTTATCATAGAGAACATTATGTTTAAGTTTGCAACTACGTTATTAACTTCAGTATATAATACATGTTCTTGATCAATCATACTAAATGGTGCACTTCTCTGCTGAGCTAGATGTACGACAGCCTCAGGCTTATATTTTGAAATTAAGTGATCAACTTGTTCAGGATCCCTTGCATCTACAGGCTCAAAAATTAAATTATCTTTACCAAAAGTTTCTTCATAAGCCTTCAGTCTTTCTGACATAGATTTTATGGGTGTTAATGAATCAGATTTAACTGATTTTACTAATGCTCTAGTAGAAAAATTATCAGCTAATATTATTGGTATATCATACTTTACTCCTAAATGTAATGCTAATGGCCATCCTATATAACCATCAGCCCCAAATATTATTATTGGTCCTTTCATTATTTTGCTCCCAGAATAGTTGTTAAATATATCAAATTTATACTAGTCAGTACAGGTAGTATAGACAAAGCGTCTATCCTAATCCTGTTATCCATAATAGTTTTTATTGATAATAAAAAGTTTATAAATTATATAATAAATTATTAAGAGTTAAAAACGAATTATTTGTAAAATTCTTTGTAATTTTCTTTAGAGCATTTAATATTCACTTTTATAATTTTATTTTAATTCAAACCTAAATAAGATTAATAGGTCTTTAAAAGTAGACTTCTAAAATTATTACAAAGTTTTAAAAACACTGGTTGTATAAGTGAAAATGATTTTAGGTGAACTCAATGGAGAGAAAAAGAATAAACATAATATATACAGCTAAAGAAACCTATGATGGAGCTGGAGTTAAATTAAAAAGGGTATTTGGAGGAATGAGATCTGTAACATATACTGATCCTTTTCTTCTTTTGGATAATTTTGGATCGTCTAATCCAGAGGATTATATCATGGGTTTTCCTTGGCACCCTCATAGGGGTATAGAAACTGTAACATATATGCTTAATGGAACTGTGGAGCATGAAGATAGTGAAGGTAATAGGGGCATAATAAGACCCGGAGAAATACAATGGATGACTGCTGGAAGTGGAATATTTCATCAAGAAATGCCAAAACCCTTTGAAGATAGAATTTCATTGCTTAAAGATAATACTGTATCAGGTTTTCAATTATGGATTAACTTACCGGCTAGTTTAAAAATGACAAGACCTGCGTATAGAAGCATAAAACCAGATTCAATTCCTTCAGTAGACTTGGATGAAGGTGGCAAGGTTAAAGTTATTGCAGGTAAGTATAAGAATTATGAAGGTGCATTAAATTATGGGGGGCTAAAGGCATCAAACTATATTGAGCCAATATATATGGATGTTAATTTAGAACCTGAAGCTTCGTTTTCCTATAGTGTAAAGCCTGGATTCAAAGCAATAATTTACCCATTTGTAGGATATGGGTTATTAAATGGAATGAGAATAGATAGCTATAGAGCATATGTACTTTCAGAAGAAGGGGAACAGATTGATGTAAAAGCTGGTGATATGGGGGTTAGGTTTTTGTTATTAGCAGGGAAACCAATAAAGGAAAGAGTAGCTTGGTATGGACCAATAGTAATGAACACGCAAGAACAATTGGAACAGGCATTTTTGGAATTATCTAATGGAACATTCATAAAACATAGAGAACCAGAATTCTTATGATCATATATTATAATACTAATAAGAACTTTTATTAAGAGAAATTGTTGTATTTTGAGCCAACTTTTCCAAAGATATTATGTAATGCACAAACTCTTTCATCTTTAAAGGAAGATTCTCTTAGGATTCATTGGATTTAGATTTACTTTTTTTATTCTTTTTACTTCATAAATAAATACTATCTTTATATTTATTTTACAATTATTCTTCAGTATTTAATCGTGAAAAAACTATAACTAAAGGTCACATCATTTAGACGTTTGGGAATTTAGAGATTAAGACCAAATCCTCTCAAGAATGACTCGATTTTTTTTAATTCTTTAACAAATTCTTTCCCTTTATTAGTTAAAACATAATATCTGCTATCATTATCTACTATTTCATTAATGATTTCCTTTTGTTTTAGCTCATCAATATATTTTAATAATCTATCATATGGAATATTCGCATTATACATAATTCTAGTTAATCTTGCTTTTTCTTCTTTTTCTATCGTTTCTAAGATATCTAAGTATATTTTAACTCTTGATCTATTTTTCTTCTGTTCTACCAATATGACCACTCCTTATTAAAAATATTAATAATGATAGGAATCCAAGAAATTGTATAATATTTGCTATGAAATAATCATCTATTGAAAACATTAATGAAGAAAGTAAATAAGTTATATGAGAGATCAACATTAATGAAAACGCTATTAATACTAGTAATGAAAACGTATTCTTATTCTTCATATGGACCAAATATCCAGTAAAAACGATTAAACTTAGCAGAAAAATAATGATTATTTGAGATGCATCAAATATATATGCACCCAATAAAAAATATTCCCTTTTTTTAGTAAATATTATTGAAATTAAAGCCTCTCCAGAATTCCAATAAGCTTTTTTGGAATAGCCAACACTTATTATTATGTAAGCTATAACCTGTAATATTAGATACATAACAGATGATATATAAATTGTTTTTATATTTTCAGAAAACCTAGCTATATTAAATGAAAGTAAAATCATTAGAGATCCTTGTATAACTAAACCTAGGCCTAACAATATAAAACCGAAACTTATATAGTTTAAAAGTGATTCTTCTATAATTTTGCTATACTTGAAAGAAACATAACTAACTGATAGTGCAACAATACCACTAATTAGATACAAAATGGCATTTATGTTTAGGTATATTATTTGATTGCCCAAACCTGCCTGAGGTATCAATTTTTCTCCTACCTATAATTAGAATATAGAATTATTAAAATTTAATTTGAAAGTTTTCCTTTATATATCTATTAATATTTATGAAAATAGTTGTTATTTGTGAGTCAAAAATCCAACTAATGGATCAATGCTATCAATTATTATAAATCCGAACCTCAAAAATTGAAGTCTGGCATTTTTATTGTAATTGATTATATAATTTTCTACTACCCCATTGTAGTCTTTGAATTGAAGTCCTTCTGGTTCCCTAATTAGCATTTTTTTAGAATCTTTAGCTAAAACCCAATGAATTATTTGTAACTTTTCTTTTCTAGCATCTTGTATATCCTTGCTCACGAATTTTAATACACCATCTTTATGTTCATAGTTTCCTAATTCCATAAGTCTAAACCTTTTCAATTTTAAATCATTTTCATCAATGTATACTTCATCACCATTGCATACCTTTATTATTCTATATTTTTCCGGTTTATCTGGATGCAATGGAATTTTGGCTTCAATACATGAAGGCTGCTCAACAGTTATTTTTACTGGATTAGCGACAAACATAAGTCTATCAGCCATGGGGTCCAGCTTCTTCCTATTTACGGAAGCTAAATTTGTCCAACTTAATTTTGCATCTCCTATTTTTATTCCAACTTCTAATATAACTTCTTTTATTGATTCTGGTAGGATCCCCCTTCTTCTTAACCCTGAAATTGTCCCAAATCTTGGATCATCATATCCTAAGAAATTTCCTGGATTTTCTGACATGATTTTTCTTATATAACTTTTGCTCATTATAAAGCCTTCTAGCTTTAATCTTCCAAAGTGAATGTAGTTAGGCATATTCCAATTCATGCATTTATATACATATTCTTGTTTCATTGTGTTAAGCTCATGTTCTTTACCCCTTAATACATGAGTTATACCCAATAAATGATCATCAACGCTAACTGCAAAGTTATATGTTGGCCATAATACATATTTATCTCCTACAATTGGATGTGGATGAGATGATGTATCTATTATTCTGAATGCTATCCAATCTCTTATACTTGGGTTTGGATGATTAACATCTGTTTTAATTCTTAATACTGCTTCTCCTTCCTTGTAATAATTTCCTAGCATTTTTTCAAATTCTTCCATATTTTCTTCTGGACTTGATTTTCTATTTGGAGGTGCGATACCATTAGAAAGTAACTTTTTACCTTCATCCCCAGATTTATCTACATATGCACAACCTTTTTTTATCATCTCCTTTGCTACTTCATAAAAAATATCAAGTCTTTTGCTTTGTATGTATTCTTCATCAGGTTTTACTCCTAGCCATTTTAGGTCCTCCCTTATTAAATCATACGCCTCCTTTATTGGAGTTTTTGTTCTAGGGTCTGTATCTTCAAATCTTAATATCATTTTCCCATTATACATTTTTGCATATTCATAACTTAATATTGCCGGTCTTGCATTACCAATATGGATAACGAAATCAGGATTTGGTGCAAACCTTGTTACAACTTTTCCAATTTCAGCATTAGGTAAAGGCGGTAATGTTTTTTCTTCTATTTTCTCTTTCTTTTTAGATTCTATCTTTAATCCTAAGGATTCTATTTCTTTCTTCTGTTCTTCTAAGCTCATCTTGTTAACTTTTTCTATATACAGGCTAACCAATTTTGATATTTCTTTTGCTTTTTGTCTTAAATCGCTTCTTTCCCCTAATATCATTGACATAACGCTATTCGTTTGTGCCTTACCATTATGTTCAATTGCATTTAGTAAAGTATATTTCCAAACTAAACTTTCTAACTCCTCGCTCAATTTTTGCTTCCCCTATTTATCTCTATTAATTGAAAATTCTGCAAGTTCTTTAAGCGCTTTAAAAGATTCTTCATCTTTTATAATACCAAGAGTTTCAATAGAATTAAGTTTTTCTAAGGCATTATTGTAATAATTTTTCGCTAATTCTTCTGCATATTTTAAGGAGCCTGATTCCTTTATTATATCTGCTGCCTCCTTTATTTCTTCATCGCTTTGATTTCCAGTAAAAAGCTTCATGAAAAATTCCTTCCATTCTTTCTTTCTACTTGTTGCATATAATACTAAAATGGTTTTCTTACCCCTTCTTAGATCATTATAAACTGGTTTTCCTGTTTTTTCTGGATCCCCAAAAACTCCCAATATATCATCTTTTATTTGAAATGCTAAACCAGTAAATCTACCATATTCCCCAAGAAGCTCGATTATCTCATCATTAGAGTTAGATGCAATACCGCCTAATTTTGAAGATGCTTCTATAAGTGCACCTGTTTTAAGGTATATCATTTTAAGATAATCTTTTTCATCAACATCCCATGTTTTTTCGAAAAGGATATCATATCCTTGTCCTTCAGCAATTTTCTTAGAGCCTTCTGCTATAACTTCCACAGCTCTTGATACTTCCTTTTCATTCGCACCTGATTTAATAGCCAAATATGGTGTCAAGAATGCATATGAAAACATAAGATCTCCTGCTAATAGGGCCCAATTAATTCCATATACTTTATGAACAGTAGGTATTCCTCTTCTAAAATCATCGTTATCCATTATATCATCATGGACTAGACTGAAATTATGTAAAATCTCTACAGCAGATGCGTAATATACTGCCTTTGCTTCGCTTGTTGCACCTCCAAGAGCTTTTGAGGATGCAAGGGTTATCATTGGTCTTAATCTTTTTCCTCCTGCCTTTATGAGATGCATTGCAGCTTTATAAAGAAGTTCAGGCTCTCCTTTAAGTATATCTGAAATATATGAATCTATTAGTAGTAAGTATTTTTCACTTATTTTATTAAGCGTTTCATAAGACATAGTCTTTCATCCTCCATAACTTTGTGTATAGTCTCTTATTCAAATATTCATTTGGTTCTATCCCTCTCATTAATAGCTCGTCTTTTAACCTTCCCCAAATTGTTAATGGGGTCTTCCATAAAGAATAAACATTTTCTCCTCCAGATAAAAATATAGAAGTTTTAATTTGATATATTACATTTTTAATGTAATTTTCAATCCCTTTTTCTCCTTCAATTTTTAATATTTTTAATATGGGAAATGCCATTCCAGCTACATCTGCTCCCAATGAAATTGCTTTTGCAGCATCTAATCCATCCCTAATACCTCCACTTCCTATTATATAGGAATCAATTGCGCTTATTCTTGTCTCAATTATTGATAAGGCTGTTGGATTTCCCCAGAAATCAGCTAATTTTCCAGGCTCTTTTAAAGCAAACCCATGTTTCTTTCTAGATCTAATGCTTTCAGTTTTTATCCAATTAGTTCCTCCAAGGCCTGCTGTATCAAAACATTTAATTCCTATGGATCTTAATTCTCTAACTATTCCTTTATTTAATCCATTTCCAACTTCTTTTATTATTATTGGCACATTTAGTTGATCGTTTATTTCCTCTATTTTCGATATAAGATTAGAAAAATCTGTATCGCCCTCATCTTGATATGCTTCTTGTCCAGGATTTATATGAATTGCAATAGCATTTGCTTTAATCATTTCTATTGCTTTTACAAATTCTTTTATTCCATACCCCTTGTTAAGTTGTGCAACACCAATATTTGCAATAAGGAATGCATTTGGGGCATTTTCTCTGACTATGCTAAAGGAATGAGTTAAATTAGAATTTTCAATAGCTGCTCTTTGACTTCCTACACCCATTGCGATATTAAATTTATTTACAATTTTTGATATTGCATCATTTATTTTTTCTGCATCCGGATGACCCCCAGTTATTCCAGTAATAACTAATGGTGCACTTAATGTATATCCGCAAAAATCCTTGCTAAGATCTATATGATTTAAATCATGTTCTGGTAGTGGGTTATGGATAAGTCTGACATATTCTAATAATGTAGATTCTCTAGATTGTACATTTTCATTAACTACTATATCAATATGCTCCAATTTCCTTTCTGTTGTGCTCAAAATTTATCCCTTCTTGTTTCTCTAAGATGTTTATACATTTATTATTTTTACTTTTATTATAACCTATATAAATTTCTTTAGTTTAAAAATTCTTTATGAAATATGGATTAAAACTTAGAATTTATTAACTCATAATTTTATTAAATATAATTGAAGGAAGCAATATGGTAACGTTAAATTACTATAAAGGACTAATAGTTTCAGATACATATAATCCACAAATGAGATATGATGAAAGAATTAAGAAGTATGTAGCATTAGCTTATAAATATAAAGAAATTAATGATTATTATAAAGACTCTGGAATAAATATAAAAGACCATGTACTTCAACCTTTACCCTTTCCCATAATTAATGATAAAATAAAACTTAGAACATATCAAGAAAAAGCATTAGAATCTTGGCTAAAGACAAAAAGGGGTATAATAGTCCTACCAACAGGATCTGGTAAAACGCATGTTGCATTAAAGGCAATATCTCATTTAAAACAATCTACATTAATAATGGTACCTACAATTGATCTACTAGATCAATGGTACAAATCTATTGTAAAGGAATTAGGTACAACACCTGGTAGAATTGGTGGGGGTTATGATGATATAAATGGAATCACGATATCTACCTATGATAGCGCATATTCCAGGATTGATTCCTTGGGCAATAAGTTTTCATTTTTAATTTTTGATGAAGTACATCATTTACCTTCTGAAGGATATATGGAAATAGCTCAGCTTACACCAGCACCATATAGACTCGGATTAACAGCAACGCCTGAGAGAGAAGATGGTAGGCACGTTATGTTATTGGATTTAGTTGGGCCAATTGTCTATAGGATTAATACAGAAACCTTATCAGGTAAATACCTTTCTGAATATGATATTGAAAGAATTTATGTTAACCTAAAACCTGATGAGGAATTAAAATACAAAGAAATGAGATCTAAAATGAAGGATATACTTAATAGATTAAATATAGAATTAAGAGATCTTAATGATTTCAAAAGATTTTTATATTATGCATCAAGAAATAAACAGGCGAGAGAAGCACTTCATTTATGGTATGAATCTAATAACATAGCTATAAACTCAAATTCTAAAATTGAGAAACTAAAAGAATTACTTAAAGAATACAAAGAAGATAAAATAATTATCTTTACAAGGGATACTAATATGGCTTATAGGATTTCTAAGGAATTTTTAATTCCAGTTGTAACTTATAAAACGCCTAAAGATGAGAGAAAGGAAATACTTGATAACTTTAGGAATAATAAATACAAAGTAATAGTAGCATCAAATATATTTGATGAAGGTGTAGATATACCAGATGCAAATTTAGCAATAATAGTTGGGGGATATGGAACAAGAAGACAGTTTATACAAAGATTAGGAAGAATTCTTAGAATGAAAGAAGGTAAAAGGGCAAAATTGGTTGAAATTGTGACAAAAGGTACATCAGACTATAGCCTTAGCTTGAGGAGAAGGAAAGATGTTTAGCACTGATTTATTAAGAGTTAAATATAGAAAAGATAAGGTATACCTTAATTATTTATCAGAAGAAAACTATGATCTAGTAGAAGAAATAATGTCAGTTATTAAAGAAAACATTTTAGTAGGTGAATTTAATGAAGAAATAAAGTACTTGAAAAAAGCTTATGATCCTAAATTGGTAGAAGGAATAGCAACTTTATTATTAAGGAAAAGTGTTATAGAAAGCAAATCTCCTATAGATCCTAAAATTATTAGATCCAGAATATTTTCATATGGACCTATAATTGATGAAAAAGAAAAAATGAAGGTATTAGATAAAATTAAACAAGATTTAGGAGTAGATCCTATGAAATATATTTTTTCTGATCTAGAAGAGGAAATGGTAATAAAAAGTGTGCCAAAAATTGATCTAGAAGATTTGATAAGGGAGTATAATTTTGAATTACTTCAGACAGCATTGATGAAAACATTAAAAGTTAATGTTTATATAAGCAACAAATGGAAAGAATTATTGTTTAATGCAAAGAAACTAGGTCTTATGTATAATGCTTATAGCGATCCATTTAATGTTGAAATTTATGGACCAGCATCCTTGCTTAGGCTTACAGAAAGATATGGCAGATCAATATCAATGTTATTGCCTATCATAATATCTAATAAAAATTGGAGGATTAAAGGCGAATTTGTTGGTAAATATAATAGGGTTTATTTGTTGGAGGCAAATAGTAATGATGCTCTCTTCCCATTAAATCAGCAGCAAAACATCTCATTTGATAGCAGTATAGAAAAAGATTTCTATTCTAAAATGAAAGTAGTTGCTAGCGATTGGGAAATAATAAGAGAACCAGAACCTTTAATAGCTAGTAATTCTGTTTTTATACCAGATTTTCTGTTAGTTAAAAATAATGTTAAAATATACGTTGAAATAGTTGGCTTTTGGACGAAGGAATATTTGAGAAGAAAATCAGAAAAAGTAAAAGAAATCAAATTGCCATTGATCTTAATAGTTGATGAATCTTTGGGTTATGAGGATTTCAAAAATGAAAATGTAATAAAATTCAAAAAGTCAATAAATATAGCGAGCGTTTATTATTTAATAAATAAAATATATGATAATTTAATAAAAACAAATTCTATAAAATATGATTATAATATAGAATTAAAAGAAGATATAGTAACGTTTGATGAAATATCCAAAAAATTTAATATTCCAAAGGAAAAAATAAGGGAAGAAGGTTTTAACATTAAAGGATATACAAAATTAAAGAAGATATTTATTAAAAATGATTTTTTGCAAAACTTAAAGGATAAAGACTTTAATAATCTTAAATTATCTCAATTGATAAATCAATATGGGGATTGGATTTTAGATGTATTAGATTTTTTTGGATATCAAATTAAATGGATAAATATTACAGATGCTATAGTTAAAAAGGTTTAATGATTGTGGTTCTGTTTTATACTATCAACGATCTCAGCATATAAAAATCCTATAATAATCCAACCCATAAATAAGTTTTCAACTATTTTGTTTACTGTAGCCATTGAATATAATAACACTATTAATGAAAATAGAATTGCGGATATGCCAATTATTAAATCTGTTGTTTTATTTATTATGAAATTAAAAATTTTTTCTATAGCATAAGTTCCAATAATTTTCGCTCTGTTTTTAAGGTCTCTTATGGATGAAAGAACTAAAGAAAAATTA
Source organism: Caldisphaera lagunensis DSM 15908 (assembly GCF_000317795.1). Taxonomy (NCBI): domain Archaea; kingdom Thermoproteati; phylum Thermoproteota; class Thermoprotei; order Acidilobales; family Acidilobaceae; genus Caldisphaera; species Caldisphaera lagunensis. Next base: position 290,557 of record NC_019791.1, on the reverse strand, counting down.
GCAGATAAATGAACAAAAACGTTTGAAAGACCAGCGATGGCTCCAAACTCTAAAAACAAATAAAATGGATTCTTTATTGTAATTAAACCTAGGAATGATATTGCTCCATATATTATAGCTGTCAATATAGATGCCATTATTGGTTCATTACCTCTTAACCATGTAAACACGCTAGGGAGCATTTCCTTTTGCGCCATTGCATAAACAGTTCTTGAAGTTCCAAGCATGAAAGATAAAGAGGCTAAAATTCCGTCGCTTATAGCCGCATAAATCATAAAAATTAATGCAATTATTCCAAAGTTTTCTTTTAAAAGATTTAATATAGGGACGGAACTAGTAATAATGCTTGAAAGCTGAGAAGTGTATAGACCAGCATCAATTAAGCCATATATCGCAAAACCTGTAACTAATCCTCCTACAATAATTACCAGCAAAGCAGCTCTTCCTATATCTTTATGGTTAATTGATTCCTCGGAAAGAGGTGTAATAGAACCATAACCGGTTGGAATTCCAATTGCAAACAATATAGCCAAGGCTATTTTATTTATAGAAGGAACCTTTTGGATTGGATTGTAAAAATGAAAATGAGCCAAGTAAATACCAATTATAGAAATTAATGCAATAAACGCAATTTCTATTATACCAGAAAATTCTGCATATTTTGCAGATGGTTTAGTTCCCATGATTAAGAATGTAATAGCTGGAATAAAAACAATTAAAGCTGAAATTAATGGATTTAAATTAAATACATAATGTAATAGAAAGCTCGCACCAACAATATATGCAGAGCCGTAAAAGGCTGAATAAAATATGTACATCCAACCGGTTTCCAAACCTAACCTTCTGGTAAGGCTATACATTGCGTAAATATAATAACCACCTGCTTCTTGATATTTTTTCGATAATTTATATACGACTAATCCATTTATTAAAACTAGCAAGGCCCCTAAAATTATAATTAATGGTGAAAATAGAAATGAGTATATTATAACACCGGTTGCATATGTTAACAATGAAAGAAAAGGAGCTTGTCCTCCTAATGATAAGAAAAAGAGATCCCTAAATGAAAGTTTTCTCTTTAAAGTTGTAGTTCTTCTTAGTCTTAGATAATTAGCTATTGAGTCTGTTTCTGCTGGCTTTGGATCGCTTTCGTCTAACATTAATTTTTGCACCAATCTCTTCAGCAAATAATAGAAAGTTGGTTAAAATGGTTTTTATCTTTTAGATAATAAAACGCTTATATTTATTTAAAAGCTAAAATTTCTTCTAAGTAGAATTAGAAATCTGATAGTTAACTATCCTATTTAATGCATCCTCGCTTCCTTTCTTGAAATGATTTACTTCCCAAAAAGACAGAAACTTATATATTCCATTAAATTTAATATCCCATTCATTTATTAATTTTCCTTTATCAATTTTTAATATTGATTTACCCTTAAAAGGGCCATCCAAATAGTAAGAGATTACTTCTTTATTTTTTTCATTTAATTCATATTTTACTCTTGCTTTGGATGGAAATACAAATTCTACTATAGCCTCTATAGTATTATTGTCTTGATGTATTATATTAATGCTTTTATGCCCATGCCAATATTTAGGTATGCTTTTAATATCAGCAATTAATTTCCATAACTCGTTTGAATCTTTATTAAATTCCTTTTCTAATCTAAAATATACCATTTTTCCTCATCTTTTAATTGATTATCATTAGTTTATATTTATTCGTATTAACAAATAATTTTAATCATATAGCTTTAAATTCTTAATATTAATAGATAATCATAGAATGCTTAATTACCAAAATTTCGGCGATTGGGTGTAAATCGTGAAAAAAATCGCAGATTTGCCATATTTCGAAAAATGGTTTATTTATGGATTAATAATAGGTATTTCTATTGGTCTAATAGATCTCTCACTATATTATTTAAACGTTTATGTTATAGAAAAAATGATAATGGAAGATATTATAGGAATCCAAATCCCTCATCCAGACAAATTTATCTATTTTAATTATTTTTTATCATTAAAAAGATTAATATTTGTTCCAATTATTGTTGGTATTTCGGCTCTTATATCAGTTTTAGTATCAATTGCAATGAAAACAAAGGAAGTAGGAAGCGATATAGCTATAAAAGCATTTCATAATGGGAACAAAATTAAGCCAATAGAGATACCTGCATCAATTATATCATCATCAATAACAATAGGTCTAGGTGGTAGCGCAGGGAGAGAAGGGCCTGCTTCTCATGCGGGAGCAGGAATTGGGCAGTTAATTATCAATTTTTTTGGTGGTAATCCAGAAGATAGAAGATTAGCTACTGCTGTTGGTATGGGGGCTGCGATAGGTGTTATATTTAAAACTCCCTTAGCTGGAGCATTTTTAGCAGGGGAACTTTTATATAAAAGAGACATAGAACCTAACGTCATTTATCCTGGCTTGATTGCATCAAGTGTTGGTTATGTTTTATTTTCATCTGTTACCGGTTTTTCTCCAATATTCGGAACATATACATTACCTTTTTCTCCAGAAAGGCTCCCTCTTTATATCATATTAGGATTAATTTGCGGAGGAATTGCTGTTTTATATCCAAGTTTATTATTTGGAATTAAAAAGTTTATGGATTCAAAATATAAAAATCAAATAGAAAAAGCTCTAATTGGGGGAGTAATAGCTGGGATAATAGCCCTGGTTTTTCCTGAAGTTATGGGAGAAGGTTATGGTTGGCTTTGGGAAATATCAAACTATAATATGGCCCCCTCTTTGTTCCCATTTATTTTAACTATATTTTTGTTACCATTTGCAAAAATATTAGCAACGTCTTTTACTATAGGATCTGGTGCTAAAGGAGGAATTTTTGCTCCAGGAATTGTTATTGGAGGATTTACAGGTTTGGCTGTTGGATTTGCTTTTCATTTTATGTTTCCCTCTATAGTTTCTAGTCCTATGCCATTTATGATTGTGGGCATGCTTTCAACTCTTGGTGTTGCTGTTAATGCGCCTTTTAGTGTTATAATTATGGTAGTTGAAATGACAGGTGGGCTTCAATTATTGCCTGCAGAGATGATAGGACTTGCATCAGCTTATCTTGTTGCTAGAAATAGTAAAGGATTATTCGTTGAACAGCCTTTTAATAGATCAGAATCTCCAGCACATTCATTAGAGTTCTCAATTCCATTATTAACAAAAATAAAAGTTTCTGATGTAAAGATTTCAAAAATTTATTTAAAACCAACTGATAACGTAAAGAAAGCAATGAATATGATGAATTCTTTAAATCTATTTAGTTTACCAATTGTAGATGATTTAAATAATTTAGTCGGTATAGTAATGCTATCTAATATAATTAAAGCCAAAGAAGATGAATGGGTTGCTAAATATGCTACTCCTGCCCCAAACTATATTAGGTTGAACTCTTCTATTTATGAAGCATTAGAAAGTATGAAAAACTCTAGATATGCAATAGTAATGGAAAATGGCAAGTTTCAGGGTATTTTGCTTTTAGATGATATTGCTAATACATACAGAGAATATATGGAAAAATTAAAAATAAATAATAGATGAACACTTTTTACAATTATTTAAGAGATATGATAAATGAATAGTATTTCTTCTCTCCAGGTTTAATTATATATAGACCTATTTTATTATGATAAGCATCAGGAATACCACTCATGGGTTCTAATGCAACAGCCCCTTTTACACCCGTATAGATTTGAAAATATGGCATGTCAGTAGTTTCTATCTGTAGATTAATGTTGTCAGAACTTAATTCAACCATATTACCTATATAAAAACAGTCATCATAATCAATATTTCCCTCTATTTCATAATATATGAATTCCCCATTAGGTATTTTATTAAATAATAGGCACTTCTTCACCTTCTTCGGATTAATTTTCCAATATCCTTCAATTAGAAAATAAGGATGAGCACCTACAACTAAAGGTGCATTGCTATTGCCATTATTTGTTATAAAGAACTCTGTTTCTAAATTTGAATTTCCTATGCTATATTTTACTTCTATTTCAAGTCTCGTGGGATAACCTTCATCTTCTAATGTATATGATAAAGAAACAGAATCTTTATTAGCCTTAAGGATACTGAATTTTTTATCTAACACTAAGCCATGAATAGCATTACCTTCTTTATTCTTTTTTAGAAAATATTTTTTACCATTGAATTCATATTCTGCACCTTTTATCCTATTAGCAAAGGGAATTAAGATTGCCATTCCTCCATGAGTAGGATTAATTATGTTTCCTGGAAGTAATATGTTTTTCCCATTTAATGTTAATTTTTCTAAATAAGCGCCAATTTCATTAATAATAGCCTCAGATTTATTATTTTTTATTGTTAACACTTTTATCACTATTACAATATTTTAGCTTAAAATATCTAAAAGTTTTTCTCATATCATATAATAACTTATATTTTAAGCTAATATTTATTTACTTTATAATTTTTTTAAAATAATTATACAAGTAATTATAGTAAACTATTGGTTAAACTAAATTGGAATATAATGAGTATGTTTATAAAAATAAAAGTTGCAATATGTTGTCCTAAATGTAGATAAAGAAAAAGTTATCATAGTTTGTTTAAATGCCATTCTGATTAAGAAAATGAAGAGAAGCCTAGCAATTAGAATCACTATGGAAAGGAGCTATTCACCTCTCGAGTCCCCTCAAGATTCTGATTAAATATTATATTTTAGTTATTTTAGGGGACTCCATATTTTACGGTGAATAGGATGTCAGAAATGATAAGATGTTCTTTAATGATTCCTTTATGTAATCATTATTACAATTATTTAATACACTCTCTATATTCTTTTTTATTGTTTGATCATATAATGATATAGAAGATTTCATGTATGATAACTTAATCGCGCTCTTGCATGATATAAATTCTATGACCTTTTTTAGATTGCTGCAATCTATAGATTGCGAATTAAATTGATCACAAAATTCATATTTATCAAGATAACTAGTTTTTATTTTAAATAATGAGCTAAAAATAAGTTTCGCATTAAGGTTAATATTATTTATATTATAATCATCAAATAGGGTATAGTAGGTTTCTCCCACCTTGAATACACCTACTAAAACTTAATTTAGTGGAGAAACTATTTAAAACTTACTCTATAATTTATATTTATTCAGTATAAAAACAAATATTAAAAATATATTAAGACTTATAATGATTATAAATATGGAAAGGTGGCGTTATTGATTAAATTGAAAGAACCTCCAAAAATTAAAATTTTGGAAGCTGCAGGAGCAATAGCAGATGGCAGAGTACATATAACAAAAGCTGATAATGAATATATTTTGGCAAAAGTTATAAGCAGTGAAAAAGATAAGGAATACAAAATAGTAATAAAGAAAACTGAAGAAAGTTTTGTTGTATATAGCAATGATAATGGTACGAAGCTAAGAGGTTATGTAGGATACCCTATAATATCAGTTATGATGTTGTTAGGTATATTAAGTAGGGATCAAAATATAGAAGAGGCTCTTAAAGGCATAGATTGGAGAAAATTAAATGAAACTTATAAAAAATACAATATAGTTGAGGAAATTGTTTTGAAAAAATCTGAAAATAAGGTACCAAGATCCTATATATTAGAATTTAGAAAAAATGTTATGAAGGAATTAGAAAATATGAATATATATTATGATGAAAACTTGTCTAATGAGTGATTATTAAAAGAATAAATAAATTTAAAATTTAATTATTTAAAAAATTTATAAATTTAAAGTAAATGATTTTTATGACTTTAATATTTATGGGCCCGGCGGGATTTGAACCCGCGCCCTTCAGCTCCGGAGGCTGACACTCTATCCTGGCTGAGCTACGGGCCCAACTTCAATATTAAAATTGTTACTAATAAATTTAATAATAAAAATTATTTTTTATCTTCTTTCTGATTTTGTTTGCTGAATATATCTTTTCTCAGCATTATAATTCTCTCGGTCGATTCCATTATTTTTAACAGATCGCTAATTTCATCTATATCATCTTTATTAATATTTTCCCTAATTTTAATTGAAATAAAATATTCAAGAGACTTCAAAGTTTCGTCAACCTCTATATCTTTTGCTTCTTCTTCACTTTCCACAACATATACCTTTCCATGAACTGGACAAACAATTTCACCTTTTTTTGTTTGAAATAGAGGTAAACCACATACAGGACAAGTTTTATCTAACATAGCAGCCCCTTGAGCAAGAAGAGAAGTCATCTTTTTTACTACTTCAGGATTATCTCTAAGATCTTGCTTATTACTCATTTTGTCCCCTGCTATATTAATAAAATAGTAAAAATAAAATATTGCTATGAAATATGGATTCGAATTTATGAGTATAAATTATTTATATACAAATTTAAAATCCTCTTTTATTGCTATACTGTGGCGATAAGCGATGGATAATAAGTCAAGTGATGTAAACAACATCTTAATATCAATTGCCATAGTTATAATCTTAATAACCTTCGGAGTTAGGGCGTCAAATAATATGATCGGTACAACTATGCCTTTGTTAGCCAAAAAACTTTTTAATTTTAATAACACTAAAATAGGTTTATTAGCTACAATTTTCATGGGTTTTACATTTATAATGAGCAATTTTATAAATACGAAAATTAAAAGTAAAACAAGGAAAAAATTATTTATTATATCAAGCATCATATATACCCTAACATTTCCTTTATTTTATATGTCTAACCAAATAACGATTTGGTTAGTTGCTGCCTTAGCAGGTTTTACCATTGGTGCATTGATGCCAAATTTGATAACTTCTGCTGGTTTGTTTGAGGATAGAAGAATAAGAGAAAGGATGCTAGCAATATACTCTCTCTCATTAAGTACTTCTCTTTTAATAGGTCCAGCTATTGAAGGTTTTATATTAAGATATTATACTTTAAGACAATCCTTCCTGTTCTTTACGATTATTTCTGCCTTAGTTCCAGTATTATCTCCATTTTTAAGATTCCCTGATGAAGATCACGAATCTAAAATTGATACTTCATTTGGGAAAATCCTTAAAAATAATGGTTTTAAGGTAGCTCTTTTAAATAATTTAACTTATCAAGTACCGTTCGCATTCATATTAACTTTTGATGGGATTTATGCAGAAAATGTATTTCATGCCAGTAACTCAATAGCAATATTATTATACTCTGTATTCTTTATAACGTCATTCCTTGGGAGATTGCTTTTAGCTATCAGGCCTCCATCGAATATAAAATTATTAATAGAAACATCTGTAACCTTAACTATAATAGGACTTATAGTAGCTTTTCTATCACCAAACATATATATATTTGTAGTTGCATTATTAATTTTAGGTATACCTCATGGATTTACATATACATTAAGCATAATCACATTATCAAGGACTTTTGATATAAATCTGAGAAATGCTGCAAATAGCTACTTCTTTTCTACAATGATGGTTATAGGTGCTATATTGCCTAGCTTACTTGGTATTTTAGTAGATATAACCAGCTTAAGAATTGGGTTCATAGCTATACTTCCAATAATCATAGCAGTTTTTTACGTTACAGAGATTTATTCAAGAAAGACAAAAGAGCTAAAAGTGTATTAATCCTTTATTTTATTCCTCCTCCTGCAGGTGGAACAATGGCTATAACATCGCCATCTTTTAATCCTGTATTTATTCCTTCATCCATATATCTGTATTCCCTTCCATTTATTAATATAGAAACATTATCAACTAATTTTCCTTGGCTCATGATTTGATCTTTAATTTTAGGATTATTTTCTATCATATAATTGATTACATCGATAAGTTTTGGTTTTTGTTTGAATTCTATTTCTGTTTCAAATTTTTTTGTAATCATATAAAGGGTTCCCATAGTTAAAACTTTTATTTTCACTTCTTCTCCCAAACAATTTATAAAAATAAAAGGTAATAAATAATTTTTAATATATTTATTGATCGCGTAAATATATATTAAAAATAGGATAATGTATTTGTTAGTTTTAAAATTTTAAAAAATAAATAATTGGAAAAGGAATATATGCTGTCTATGTTTTAAAATTTTAAAAAATTATAGTGCAAAATAAGCTAATGGGGAAAATAATATTTCATCATTTTCATTTAGTGAAGTATTCAATCCATTTAAAAATTCAGCTCTTCTCCCATTTATTAAAATCATATTTGGATACTTTATTTCATTACCATTAATTATTTTTTCTTTAAAGCCATTTTTTATGTTATTATTAATGTAATCAATAATATCTAACAATGTTGAATTATTTTTTACATCTAAAAGTAATTCATGTTTTCCAATGAATTTGTAATAGTCAAGAATAAATTTCACCTTTATTATCAAAATTTTCACCTAATAAAAAAGAAAAAATTATCTGTTTAAAAATTCTCCTAATCCCAATTTAATTATAATGTCTTTGCTTGGTACTCCATTATCCCAATTTCTTAGTTTATAATATTCTGGTAAGAAGAAGTCAAGCCACTCTTTACCAGGATGACCCTTAGCTGGCCCTTCCGGTAAGGATTCTTCATATAATCTCTTAGGCAATGTATCTATATACCCTCCTTCCTGAACATCGAATAGTCTTTCTGCATTATATATTCTCTCTCCTGTAATCATTAATTCTTCACCAGTCATATCTTCCCATCCTGTTATAGCTTTGATTACTTCAACATAATCATTTGGACCAGTTCCAAATACGTTAAACTTACATATAACTAAAGAATCAACAATTGTAAACCAATCCTGTTGATCTTTTACACCCTTTACCTTTTTAATATCTTTTGCTAGTGGATCCCATTTTTCAGGAGAACCAATCATATCAAATGCAACACTATATGATCTTAAATGGCATCCCCCTCTGTTTGCGGTTGCATAGCTTAAGGCCATGCTATTTAATGCCCTAGGATCATAAGCTGGTAACTCTAGACCTTTAACATGAATTGCAACATCTGGTTTACCAAAATGTTCTGCTAATCTCTTAGCTCCTTCTGCAACAAGATCTCCAATTTTATTTCTATAAGCAGCTAAATAAATTAATTCTATTACTGCATCTTTATTTCCCCAAGTAGGCTCAATTCCGCTAATGTTTAGCAAATCTAAAAGTTCTTTTTCCTTATCTTTATCAAGTTTTCCTTGTTTTGCAAGCTCATATAATTCCATTAATGTTGAAACTGTATTACCGAAGCTTATTGTATCAAATCCCATGTCGTTTTCTAAATAATTCATTTTTATTATAGATGCAATATCACCATTTAAGATATTAGCACCATGAGCCCATGTAGTTTCATATTCTGGGCCTTCGCTAAGTGCCGTCTTATAGGGTCCTTCTGGAACCTCTGATACTCTAGAGCATTGTATTGTACACCCCCAACATCCTTTCCTAGCTTTTAGATAGCTTTCTGCTAAATGCTCTCCGCTTATATCAAATGCCTTTTCATAAATACCTTGTGTCCAATTCTTAGTTGGTAAGCCACCTAACGCATTTGTCATATTCATTAAAACTAGAGTCCCTAGCTGTGTAAGTGCTTGAGAAACTGGATTTGACATAATTTTGTCAGTTAATTTTTTAGCTTCATTAGTAAATTTCTTAGGATCATACATTTCCTTTAATAAATTCCTTTTTCCATAAGCCCATATAGCCTTTAATTTTTTATCTCCTAATACTGCTCCTAGACCAGTTCTACCAGCGGCTCTATATCTATCATTCATTATTGCAGCGATCCTTGATTTATTTTCTCCTGCTGGGCCAATAGATAATATGCTTCCCATAGTTTCGCTAGTCATATTTACTTTTTCTCTTATAATTCTTTCAGTATGATGTACTCCTTTTCCCCAGAGTTCTTTAGCATCATTAAACTTTATATCACCATTTTCAATTCTTAACCAAACTGGATCTTCGCTTTTACCCTCTATAATTAATCCATCAAAACCTGCAAATCTAAGCCAAGGACCAAAATCTCCTCCGCTATTTGCATCTCCTAAATAACCAGTTAAAGGACTCTTTCCAACAACATGATATCTTCCAGATTCATATGCCCCTGTTCCAGTTAAAGGTCCTGTCAATATGAAAATCATGTTTTTCTCATCAAAAGGGTCAATACCTTTGGGTATTTCTTTAAGTGCTAAATAAGTTCCTAATCCTCTTCCTCCAATAAAATTTCGTAATAATTTATCATCAATTTTTTCCTCCTTCCAACTATGATCAGATAAATTTATTCTAGCTAACTTAAAATACAATAAAATCACCTCAATCCTATTATTTAATGTATACAAAGGGTTATATATTTTTTTATCCGATATAAAAAACTTTATAAAGAAAAGTTTTTTACTACTGTTAGTAGTAAATCAATTGGGTGAAAATCTTGTCGGATATAATAAAAATCGTTGATAAAATGGGATGGAATAGAACCTTAACATTAGCATTCTTATCGCTGGGTATTGGATTTTTTATGTGGGGGGTTATAACAACACTAGGAATATTAACTTATCCTGAATATCATAATGTATATTACCTAGTTTATGTTTCTTCAATACCATTAATTGGTGATCTTTTATTATCAAGATTATCAGACATTTCATTGGGCAGGAAAACAACATTTTTTATAACAATGTTTCTGTATTCTTTAGGATCAATAATTTTTATTTTAAATTCTGCTTTTTGGGGCTCTAATATTTATGTAACATTGGCCGCCTATACCATAGCCATTATAGGAGTTGAGGGTGAAGTACCAGTTGCACTATCTCTAATTGCAGAGCTTTTTCCATTAAAATATAGGGAGAAAATGCTGGTTATATTGCCAAATTTCGACAATATAGGGGCAGTGATAGCATCTTTAATTGCATTCCTAACTTATTATGTAAGTTCATCATTTGCAATTGAGGGAATATCGATGGGAATCGTTGCTTTAGTTGGGGCATTAATTGCCATAATTGTAAGATTTTCTCTACCTGAATCTATAAGATGGCTGGTCGTAAAGGGAAAAACAAATAAGGCAAAAGACGAATTAAATAAAATTAAAGGTGGTCTAAATATTCAGGAAGAACCAATAAATTTAAACATTACAAAAAATACAAGTTTGGGTTTTAGGTATTCCTTTTTAGCAATAATAGGCATATCTCAGTATTTAACTTATGGCCTTATGGCATATGTTATTGCAGACTACTATTTCACTGGTTTATCGCTAGATTTGGTAGTATTATTTGCTAATGTAGGAGCATCTATTGGAGGAGTCGTTGCTATGATGTTAGTTGATAAGCTTGGTACAAGGAAATTTGCAACCATTTCATATTTAGGAGGATTTTTAACGATGATACCTGTATTAATTTATGTAGCATTATTTAAGAACTATATAGTAATGTTCTATCCTCTTCTATTCCTAAATATGATATTTAGTGAATTCGGATGGGCAGTAAGAACAGTATATGAACCAACTCTTATGCCAACAAGATCTAGAGCATTTCTTGTAGGCCTGATAAGAGCACCAATAATGTTAATATATACAATATCAGTATATTTAACAGCTTCATTTACAGAATTAGAATTTGTAATATACAATATGATTTTATGGGGGATTGGCGCACTAGCTGCTGGGGCATGGCATATCTTTGGATATGATATTAATAGAGTTCCATTAGAGAAAACTTCTGGAGAAGAAAAAATATCGCAAAAAATTATCCAATGATCTTATTCAAACCTAATTTCAGATCTCATATATGAATATCTTGCAATCAATATTAATAATATTGATAATATTATTAACCCTATTAACTCATATATATCTATTATGCTAATATCAGTAGGTTTTATAGTCTTTAGGAATCCATCTCTCATCAAATTTGCGATATATGTCAATGGGTTTAAGTAAAAGATATATTCTAAGATTTTGGGCAAAGAGGAAGCAGGGTAAAAAACTGTGGATGCGAAATTTATTAAAAATATTATTAATATTTGAATACTATTGTATGCATTTTGAGATTTTATATATGAAGCTAAGATAAGCATAAAGGATCCGAACAATAAAGATCCAATGATTAAAACTGAAACCATTATTAACAATCCTAAAATAGAAAAGGTGAGACCAGGTATAATGAAATATGATATTATTATTAGAACTGCATTTCCCATTATTGCAAATATTACTGTACTTAAAATTAATCCCAGCAAATAATCCGTTCTAGTGAACGGCATTGCTAATATCTGGGCCAAAGAACCCCATCTTCTATCAAACCATAGCATCGATCCGGTAGCAGTTCCTGCTATTAAAGTCTCATAGGCAAGCATTCCTGGAGCTAAAAATTTTGCATAGCTTATATAAGATAACCCCATAGAAGAAAGCATTGAACCGTATCCATAACTAAAGAATATTAAGAACATTGCTGGCATTCCAACCAAAATTAACCAAGTTCCTGGATCGCTGTTTACCATTATGTTTCTAATAATTAATCTAATGATTTTAGGATATGCCATTTTCTTCACCTATAACGTTTAAGAAGACGTCTTCTAATGTATTTTCTCTTATATTTAGCCATTCTATTCTACCATTAATTTTTCTAACCTCATCTATTATAGTTTCAACAACTTCATATGGATTTTCTGTTAATATTATAAGTTTATTTTCATTCATTTTTACAAGGTTTTTAGAATCATTGATTTTATCAATAATTTTTTCTTGATTTACACCTTTTATTATAAATTCAACGGTTTTTTTACCACCATATTTTGCCTTTAGGTTTTCAACAGTATCCATTGCTACTATTTTTCCCTTATCTATTACAGCTATTCTATCGCACAAATATTCTGCCTCTTCTAGCATATGAGTTGTAAAAACAATTGTTAATCCTCTGTTTACCATTTTTTTAATATAATTCAGCAAGTTTCTTCTCATCACAACATCTAAACCTACTGTTGGTTCATCTAAAAACAATATATCCATATCATGCAAAAACTCTCTCGCAACTTGTATTCTTCTTCTTTCGCCACCTGACAAATCAAGAACATTTTTCTTTCTAACCTGTTCCAAATCAAAGATTTTTAATAATTCTTCTGTTTTCCTTTTAATTTCCTTTTTACCTAATCCCCACAGAATTCCATATATATCAAAGTTCTTTTCTACTGAAGTGAATTCTATGCTAGGTAATTGTTGAACTAGTCCAATCCTCTTCCTTATCTCTAAACCATCTTTTCTTATGTTATAACCTAAAATGTTTACATTTCCTTTGGTTGGCATTATTAATGTAGTTAAAATTTTTATAGTTGTTGTTTTTCCCGCACCATTTCTTCCCAATAAACCAAAAACTTCTCCTTTTTTTACTGTAAACGAAATATCATCTAATACATATTTTTTCCCATCATATGTATGTTTTAAGTTCTCAACGACTATAGCATCTGTCATTTTTTTCTACCTTTAATTTTCTACCTCTAATAAATTGTTTTTATTTTATTTACTTATTAATTTGTAAACATCTTCAATAATCTTAGAAATTTCCTCAATAACACTTTCAAGCCATTGCCTTCCTTTTTCTTTATCACCTTTTGTTGCTCCTCCTAATACGGCATTTGGATAAAGGTAATTTTCAATTATCGGGGATTGTACTGAAACCTTTGGTATCCAAGAGGGAACATAATCTTTTGCATATTTCATATCTACATCTTCTCCTTCTATGTATAACATTGCACTTGTTTCATCATCGCCTGCATGACCTGGTTCTTTAAATAATTTCTTTCTAGTTTCTTGAGCTACATCTTTCCACCAATCAATTATAATATAGGTTACATTCATGCTATAAGCAGCTTCTTTTGCTGCAATATTTAATAAGCTACTGTTACCTCCATGGCCATTTATAATGCTGATCAACTTATATCCATTTCTTGCAATTTCTTTTAAAACGCTGAATGTATATTGCTTAAACGCTTCACTATCAACATTTATAGTTCCTGGGAATTTAGCCAAATATATAGAAGAACCATACCATATTGGTGGATATAGGTGTGCATTTATCTTTTTTGCAACTTCTTCTGCAATATAGGAAGCCTCAGTTGTATCAGTGCCAAGTGGTAAATGATCTCCATGCCTTTCAAGAGAACCTATTGGGATTATAGCTATACTTTTTTCTAGTTTATCAAATTTATTACCACTAACCCTCCATATATATTCCACTCTTATCCCCATTAGCTTATGTTTTTATATAGGTCTAATAAATGATCATGTTTTATCTAGATAAATAATTTATTTACAATTTGTATGAAAATGATGCATAATTTTGGAAAATAAATTTTAAATTAATTATTCTTTATATAATTGGCGATAAGCATGGATAGTAAGTTAATTGGTGTAACGGTTGTGGCTGTTATTTTGTTAATAGCTGCAGCCGGTCTAGGATATATGTATAGTGCGACTTCATCATCATATAATTCATTGAAATCACAATATAATCAAATTAGTCAAAATCTTACAAATACAAATAATAAATTAAACGAATTGTCTAGTGAGCTAAGCTCAATAAATTCCTCATATAATTCTCTTTCATCTTCATATAAAAAACTAGCATTACAATTCAATGGTCAACAACCTCAAGTAGTTCTAGCCTTAGCTATGAGTCATTGGAATGACATAGCAATAGAGAACGCTTCATTAGTTATTCAAGAATATGCTCCAAACGCAGTATTACATTGGATAGGAGGTCCACTAGCTGGTACATATAACGGTGTTAGCCAAATAACAAACGTATGGAATAAATTCTTCAATACATATGAGACAGTATATTGGTATACTATAATACCTCCATCAGTAACTCAGATTAACTCAACAACATATCAAGTAACAGGTTATGCTCAATTCTTTGTTGCACCAACAAGCGATCCGCTAAACTTGTTGGTATTAAATGTAACTGAGATGTTAACATACCAATACATTAATGGGCAATACATGCTTACAAATGAAGTATGGAAAGTAATGCCATTAACTTTATCAGATGTTATAGCTGGATATCCATCTCAAGAATACATACAAAGCCAACTAGTCTTAGCCTTAGCTATGAGTCATTGGAATGACATAGCAATAGAGAACGCTTCATTAGTTATTCAAGAATATGCTCCAAACGCAGTATTACATTGGATAGGAGGTCCACTAACCGGAAATTATACTGGTATAGAGCAGATAAATGCTACATGGAATAAATTCAATAGTCTTTATGAATACGTAACATGGTATTCATTAGTCCCACCAAGCGTTGTAATACATGGAACGAGTGCAATGGCTTATGCCCCATTACAATTTGTAGTATTTCCATTCCCAACGTCAAGTAATCCAACACCACATGAATTGGTATTAAATGTAACAGAAGAATTATACTATAACTACAATACATCAACATCATCATGGCAAATAGTAAATGAATATTGGATAGTTCATCCAATACCAGTTAGTGACGTTGCACCAGGTTATACAGGGTCAGTTTATAATGCCTCTTCTTAAAAAACAAATATCAAAATTTTTATTTTTTCTATTTTACATAATGATATTGGTGCAATATAACGAATGCAATTTAAACAAGAGGACCATTTATTTTGGTGGGTATTTGTTGGAAGCAAAGGAGGGAAAATGAGATTGAAAATTATTGAATTAATCCTTGAAAAAGGTCCTTTAAATGCAAATCAAATATCTAAAATGCTTGATGTAAACTATAAAACAGTGATTCATCACTTAAACGTGTTGACAGAAAACAATTTGATAATATCCGAAGGCCCTAGGTATGGACAAATATATTCCCCCTCAAAATTTTTAATTCAAAATAGAAATATTCTAGATAAAGTGTTATGTATAAATGGTGAAAAGCCATGCTAAAATTATTATCAGTATGGTCTTTTGAAATAGCTATAACAATAATAAGTGTAATATTTGTTTATTATATATTCAAATTTTATTATTCAAGCTCTAAGTCAGTAAAATCCCAATTTTTATCAAGATTAAAAACTTTTAGTGGAATATTTTTAGCTCAAACTATATTTACAACTGTTTCTTCAATATTTTTATCTATGAAATATAATGAGGTTGTTGCTATACCTATGTTAATTATAAGTCTATTAGAACTATTGGGATTTATATATCTGTTTAGAATAGTAAGAGAATAAGAAAAAGAAACAAATCAATTTTTATTAATACAATTTGGGAATTATCATAATTGTATATATGCTGTAATTATCATAACTTTTTAACTTCCTATATCCGTAATTTAATTGGTGGGAAAATGGTAGAATATAAAAAATTAGTGAGAAGTTTCTCATGGCAAGAAGCTTATAATTTTTTGGGAATTAATGAATATAGAAGTATGAATATTTATGATATAATATCTAATAAGATAAAGGGCAATGATGGTTTTGCAGGAATAAGGGTTAATTCGAATTGGGAAAAACAAACGCTAAGTTGGGATGAACTTTTAAATAAATCTTCAAGATTAGCCAATTATTTAAAATTACAGGGGGTTAATAAGGGGGACGTGATATCTGTTTTAGCATCAAAAAAGCTTGAACAATTAATTGTAATGCTTGCTGTATGGAAAGTAGGAGCTATATATCAACCTCTTTTTACAGCGTTTGGGCCAAAGGCAATAGAAATTAGGACTAGTGATGTAAAACCCAAAGTTGTTTTTGCCCAACAAGACCAATGTGAAAAATTAAAAGAAGTTAAATCATTGCCAAATAATATAATTACTTTTCCAGATAAATGTTCTAATTCAATAGGTTTTGATGAAGCGGTTTCTGTAGATAAATTAAATAGGTCTTCACCGATTGGAATGAATGAGCAAATAGTACTGCTATATACTAGTGGTACTACAGGGTTACCTAAAGGCGCAATGATAAGCAAAAGGCTTCTTTTAAATACTTATGTTTATATGAAATATGGAATAGGATTAAATGATGATG
Organism: Caldisphaera lagunensis DSM 15908; assembly: GCF_000317795.1. Classification (NCBI taxonomy): domain Archaea; kingdom Thermoproteati; phylum Thermoproteota; class Thermoprotei; order Acidilobales; family Acidilobaceae; genus Caldisphaera; species Caldisphaera lagunensis. The sequence goes on along the minus strand of NC_019791.1, from coordinate 273,614 downwards.
ATATATTCTTTAATGGAGCAGATCCAGGATGGGCATATGGATTATATTATGGTTTATTAGGGCCAATGTTATTTGGTAAAACAGTTTATATGTTCGATTCCCCATTTAACCCAGAAACATACCTCAAGTTTTTAGAAGAATTTAAGATAACTAATTTTGCATTTGCACCAACTGCATATAGACTAATTATGGGTTCAATTAAGGAACCTCAGAAATATAATATAAGGCTAAGTAAGGCAAGTTCCGCAGGTGAACCCTTGAATCCTGAAGTTATTAGATGGTTTATAAAGAATTTTGGAATCCCAGTAAAGGATCATTATGGACAAACTGAAGTTGGGATGGTTATTTATAATGGATGGGGTTATGATGCTGAGCTAAAAATTGGAAGTGCTGGTTTACCTGCTCCAGGTTATGAGGTAACCGTTATTGGAGAAAATAGTGATGAGGGTATAATAGCTGTCAACTCGCGTGGTGAAGGGTTCCAATTTATGGGCTATTTAAATGCCCCGGAGAAGACAAAAAGCGTGTTTGTTAATGAATGGTATTTGACAAGTGATGTAGCTAAATTAGATAATGAAGGTTATTTCTGGTTTACCGGTAGAAGTGATGATGTAGTTAAGGTATCTGGATATAGAGTTGGCCCATTTGAAGTTGAAAGTGTATTAATAGAACATCCCGCTGTTCTCGAGGCGGCAGTTGTAGGCATAGAAGACAGAATAAGAGGTCATATTCTTAAGGCTTATGTTGTTTTGAAGAAGGATTACATTGGTGATAATAAATTAAAAGAAGAACTGATGAACTTTGTTAAAACTAAATATTCAAAACATGTTCATTTAGAAGAGATAGAATTCGTTGAATCATTACCAAAGACGGAAAGTGGAAAAATTCAGAGATTTAAGTTAAAGGAATTAAATAAAGCTAAAGAAGAGTTTAAATCTAATATATAACCTTAAAAATTTTATAGTCTTTCAAACGCCCTCGAATTTTTTGGTTAATTTTTCATGAGGTGCATAGAATATATAAAGTGGTACTAATTTTTTTTTATTTAGTTTAAAATATTTAGGATTTAGCCATATTTCAGTGGAATCATGATTCGCATAGATTGTTTTATTATCTATTATTTTAATTCCAATTGCTTATTTTTAAATCATTAGAACGAAGACGGCTTATCTAGATAATTTCTTAAGGAAAAAAAAGAATAACCGAAAATCCAATAATGATTTTCCTCTAAAACTTTAAATACTCCTTATCTTTTTAAAGTTCTTCATAAAATCTCCTGAAATAGTGATTTTTAAAGCCTCATACTATTATAATCCATGTAGTATGTATTTTTGATTTTAAAACTATAATTTAATTTATAATCATTATTTAATAAGGATATATTAGTAAAGTGGATTTCTAGCAAATGATGATAATGCGATATAGGAGAATAATGAGTAGTCTATTAAATTCATAGATAAGACTTGACGATGTTTTTGGTAATGATATTTTAAAATTTTTACGACCTATTGAGCTTCTATGCCAAAATTCCCTATACCAAGTTTTTAGGTAAAGAAAGAGTTGCTTAATATGACCTTTCGATTTATTCATATTTGTTCTTAATAAAAATTTGAATTGGAAATTTAAATAATATAGATTAATTAAATTATTTAAGAATAAAATAATTATGATAATTTATTATAAAGTTACTATTATATTTGCTTTAATATGTTTATTAAAACGTTATTTACATAATATATTTGGGGAGTAAGATGGATAGTGATTTTTTAATTAGAGAAGTTAAAGGGATCGTTGCATTAGATTCTAGAGGAAATCCAACTGTAAAAGCCATAGTTAAAACAAACAAGGGCATTGGTGTTGGTATTGCACCTAGCGGGGCAAGTAAAAGTTCCAAAGAAGCAATAGAACTAAGAGATGGGGGTAAAAAATGGGTTGGTATGGGAGTAAATTTAGCAGTATCGAAATTAAATGAAGAAGTATCTCAAAGATTAATTAATCAAGATTCTAGACAACAATATTTAATTGACTCATTGTTAATTGCTTTAGATGGAACAAAGAATAAATCTTCTCTTGGAGGAAATACAACAACAGCTGTTAGTATTGCAGTTTCTAAGGCAGCAGCAAATACAGCTAATTTAGAACTTTATGAATATTTAGGCGGTCCAAGTGCAAGAATTTTGCCAACGCCTATACTTAATATAATTAATGGTGGAGTCCACGCTGGGAATAACTTGGCATTTCAGGAGTTTATTTTGATTCCAACAGGAGCAAGAACATTTATTGACGCTATGAGAATGTCAATTGAAGTTTATAAAAACTTAAAAGGAGTAATAAGTGAAAAATATGGTAAAACATCAACAAACGTTGGAGACGAAGGCGGTTATGCACCACCTTTAAATGAGTCCAGAGAAGCGTTTAGCTTAATAGAAACGGCGATAAAAAAATCAGGCTATGAATTAGGAACAGACTTTCATTTAGGTATGGACGCAGCATCTTCAGAATTTTATAATAAAGATAAAAAGGTATATAAAGTTGATGGGAAAGAATTCACATCAAGCGAATTGATTGATTTTTATGAATCGCTTATAAATGAATTTAGTATAATATATTTAGAGGATCCGTTTGATGAAGATGATTTTGATTCATTTTCAGAGATCACAAAGAAACTAGGTAACAAATTACTAATTGTTGGTGATGATTTGTATGCAACAAATGTGAATTATTTAATGACAGGTATTAAAAAGAAGGCAACAAATGGTGCATTGGTTAAGGTGAATCAAATAGGTACCTTAACAGAAACATTTGACTATATAAGATTAGCCAAAGAAAGCGGTATAATACCAGTTATAAGTCATAGAAGCGGAGATACTGAGGATCCTTTTATTGCTGATTTAGCAGTTGCTGTAGGATCTGGAATAATAAAGACGGGTGCGCCAGCAAGAAGTGAAAGAGTATCAAAATATAATAGATTGATAGAAATTGAAAATCAATTAGGTCCAAACGCGATCTATTTAGGGAAGGAACCATTTGTTAGATTATAAAATTAATTTTTCATCTATAAAAGTGCATTATTAATACTATCATTATAAAGATCGCAATTAAATCTATAGAAAACGAAGGTAATACTGCTGCTATGAAGAGAGGAATGAGAAAACCAAACTCTTTTATTTTATAGAAATTCTTGTAATAATAAATAGATAGTGTTATTGTTAAAATAATACCTATAAATAAAAGTATGATAGGATCTATGTTAAGTATTAAGCCAAGATTTATATTTCCTTTCGTATAATAAAGAATTTGCATGAATGAATAATTTAAAAAGCTATTAGATGTTAATAAGAAGGCAATAAATATTAATGATATGGTAGATAACATCGCTATCAAGAATTTTTTAAATATTTGTCTGTTATAATACAAAACAAAAATAACATAGAAGGGAGAAAGAATTAAGATATGAGGATATGTTAAAATTGATATAGCAAATAATATACCTGAAATAATAGGGTTATATCTTAATAATACAATTGATAGTATCAATGAAGATAATATCAAGCTTGCTATAATATTAGATGTAAAATAAATTAAAGGAATATAAAATCCCATTAAAATTGTTATTAATAATTGGTTTAGTTTACCATTTTTATAAAATAATATTCCTAATATCCCAAAAGATATAGCATATAATATAGAAGAATAAGCATTAGGCGATAAAGATAATAAAATAGCCGGAGAATACAAAATGGCAAGACCAGGCAGAAAATCATATACTGTTATGTTATGCCATGTTTTATCTCCAATATTATAATACATATAAAATGTTTTATCAACATTTATTTTAGTTAATTTTATAATAGATTCATTGTATGGAATAGTTTCTGATAAATAACCGAATGAAGTATTTCTTATAATTGGCAAATAGAAATTCGCATTATATGGGTTATGACCTTTGATTAATTCTATAGAAGCCATTTCAACTGCTAATTCTTGCGAATTTTGATAGGCTTTTGATGATATAAATATTGATACAGAAGGCGCATATTTTATTGCTAATATGCTCGCTAAAACTATTGATAATAAAATTATATAAGTAGCATATTTTGGTTTATAATATATTTCGAATTTATGTATACCATTTATAAAAATGTTTGCTGAAATTAGTAGCAATCCCAGTAATCCAATAATCAGAACAATGTCTGATATCTTAACTATATAAGTTAATAAAAACAAGATTAGAGAAGCAACAACTAATTCATATGATATTATTAGCCAATTTGTATCAATATTGTATTTATGATTAGTTTCATTGCCCTTATAGAATAAGGTGGAAGCAGCTATTATAATAAAAAATGGAGACCATATATAATAAAATGGAAGTGGTCTATAATAAAATAAAAAGGCTATTGCTGGTATAGCTAATCCTGCATATTTTAGCTTTTGGTAATATTTTATGTAAGTTATTAATCCAATTACAATTACGCTAAGAAAGAGGGATGTATAGAAGATTTTTGGCAAATATATTCCATATTCTGTTATAGTCGAAAGGCCTGCACCAATTGGCATTAAATTATAAGCTATAGGTGCTAATGCTTCCTTTATGAATTCATAAGGGCTTAAAATAAAAAAAGGAAGATTAACTAGTAATGATGAAATTAAAAATCCCTCAAATGCCTTCTTTGCATTATGTTTTTCGAAATGTAAAGCTACTAAATAAAATAAGAAGAAAACTATTGCTGTTTCTCTATATGAACCTGCAAGACCAAACAATAAACCTGAAATTAAAGGATAATTATAATAAGCAATAGCTACCATTGTTATGGCTATCCAACCAACTATTGGGCTGAAAAACACCGGCTCTCCTACAAAAATGAATGAAGAACTTGCTAATATTAATGGGAAAAGCATCTTATAAGGTCCCTTCATTTTCCTATAAACTAAAAACAGCGATATCACATATATTATGGCATCATAAATGCTTTTTGGTATATTTAGTAATACCTTTGGAATGTAATAAATCATTGCAAATGCAAGATAATCATAAGATGAAACAAAGCCAATTATTTTATTACTTGTATAAGAAAAAGGATATTTAAAAATGTAGCTATAATATGGATATGATTCTTTAAGTATTAAATATTGCAAATAACTTGATTTATATGGATTTTGTAATTCTAATAAGGTTTTTGCAGCACCTATTTGTATAATATATGAATCAGAATAGCCTCCTATTAGTGAGTATGTTAATTTAAAAGATGACATATACAATGCTCCAGTTAATATTATTGATATTAATAATCCAAACCAAGTAATTAATTGTGAAACTTTTACTTTATTTTCATTGATATTTGCGCTTAAAAATATTATTAATATAGAAATTGCTATTAATAATAGGTAAAGAAATAGCATCCATATAGGTATATATTGCACGTATATTGGCCATCCTTTGAATGATCCTATGTATTTATATGGTGTAAAGACCAAATAATAGTATGCGGCAAAACCCATAACATTCATTGATATCAGCAACAATAAGGCTCTCTCTAACTCATTATCTGCTATATTATTATCTTTGCTTGTTCTCTTTATAAATACCACCATAATATTATAAAGGGTTAGTTATAAATAAATTTTTACTGAAGCTCATCTTTATCACCGGAGAACCATCTGTAAAGGGGGTAGTTTATTTGACTTACAATGAAATTTCAGTTGTTACTACAACATATAACGAAGAAGAAAATATAGGTGAGTTAATAAAAAGAATTAGAGGATTAGGATTTAAGGTTTATATGATTGTTGTTGATGATTCTTCAACAGATAATACCGCAAAGATTTCTTATATGCTTGCAAACAAAACTATTGTTAAGAAGAGGGAAGGTCAAACTATAGGACTGTGGTATGGTATATTAAATTCTAAAGATAATATTGTTGTGACAATAGATGCAGATCTTGAAAACCCACCTGAATTAATCCCTTTTATGCTCAATGAATTCATAAAAAATGATTGCGGAGTTTTAGTAGCATCAAGAGATAGATTACCAAGATTTTCAGAAAAAATGTCATCTAAGATATTCAAGAAGATAATTAAGGTAAATGATGTTTATTCTAATTTTAGAATATACAAAAAGCAATGTCTAAATGGTTTCACCCCCCGTTTAGGTGAGACATTTGGCCTTGAATTACTGCTTTTTTTAAAGAAAAATAAATGTAAGTTTTGCGAATTCACATATCATGCTCCTCCAAGAAGAGCAAATCCTAGGATAGGAGGGAAGGTAAAGGCAAATATTAGAGCATTAAATTCTACATTAAAATCACTTATAGGAGATTTAATATATTATAGAGGTTAGAATAAAATTTGAATTTAATAATACCAATCATAAGTAGTCTTTTAGTTTATTTATTACTTCACTTACCATCAATTAATGATTTATCACTTTTCAAATTTCATTTATAATATAAAGTCAACACGAATCTAATACCTTATAAATCCTTTAAGTTAACAAATAAAGAGGTGAACGTGCTTGCCAAGAAAAAAGGTAGAAGATCCATTTACATGTCCAAATTGTGGTACAAAAGTCAAGGAACCCGATAAAACATGGACAGTTGTTTCTCCAATTCCAGATAAATATGGAAGAGTTTCAATAACTATTATGGGCTCTTTTAAATGTCCAAATTGTGGACATTCATGGAAGGCAGTTATAAAGAAAATGAAAAGTGAAGGAGGCGAAGGAGAACAATTACCTGCTAATAATGAACCAGGAGAAACAATAGAAATAGATTTATCAGACTTAGATAAAGTAGATGAGGATAATCCTCCAGAAGATTAAATATTTGATGATAAAATCTCAGAAATATCAACTAATTTTGCATCATTAGGTTTTACTCTGCTTAAATTAGCTTTACATATAGGACACATCGTAATTATTATATTAGATTCAGATAAGAGTTGGTTCATCCTTGTTTTTGCTATATCTTCTGAAAACTTAGGCGATAAGGATTCAAGAGGACCTCCACAACAAAAAGTATTTTTTCCTGATCTCTTAGGTTCTTTGATTCTTATACCCATAGATTTTAAAAGTTTTCTCGGCTGATCAATTATATTTTCATATCTTGAATAAACACAGGGATCATGTATTGTTAATGTTTTATCGAGTTTACCTAAATCAATATTTGTATTGCTTAACAATTCTAAATAATTAAAAACTTCTATGTCGAAATTATCTATAAACTTCGGATACCCTTCTCTCATTACATGAGTTGTATGAGGATCTATAGTAATAATCTTTTTCACATTTCTTTTTTTAAAAGATTGAAAAACTTTTTTTGAATGTATCAAAAAATAGTCATCTAGACCCATATCATAGAGTAATACTCCGCTATAAATATCATCTTCATATAAATAGGCAATATTTTTGTTAATCTTTAAAAGTAGTTTTGCAATATTTCTAACAATAGCGTTGTTTTCATTTATTTCTTTAATATCCGGCTTAATTATTGATGATAAATAATATGGGGATACCTTAATTATAGTTTTTGCCAAATTTATTAAAGAATCTCCTCCAGATAACTTTGAAATTGCATCTAAAAATTTTACAGTATAATTGATATAAGGTATTAATTGATAAAGGGCTCCAGTATAAAGATATACATCACCCTTTCTTTCCATGTTAATAGTATTTGTCCACTCAAAGATTTTTGTTTTGTTTATTGGAACTGGAAAACCTGTTTTTATTGTTATTTCTCCTAGTAATTCCATTATATCATTTCCATCCACCTTGATCACCTCTCCTTGATTATTATTTTTTCATTCTTATCTGAATTGTACTCACTTCTAATAATAGATCTCATATCTCTAACAATCCTTCCAGTATCTATTTTAGCCGGACAAACGATATAGCATGCGTCACAAAGCAGACAAGAATAAATACTGGCTAAAAATTCCTCTGTAATTATTTTGTTTTCTAACACATCTTTAATTAAATTAACTCTTCCTCTAGGCCCATATCCTCTATGCGTTCCCAAATTTATTGTTGGGCAAACAGCCTCGCAAAATCCGCAATATACACATTTGCTAACTTCATCGTATAATAATTTTATGTTAACTTTCAATCAAAGCACCTTACCGGGATTTAATATACCCTTTGGATCAAATAATGATTTAATTGATTTCATTATATCAATTTCTTTTAATGAGTTATAATGTGTCATTTCCATAATCAATCCATCCTTTTTAAGTAACCCAATTCCATGTTCAGCACTAACGCTACCGTTAAGATCTAATGCTATTTTCATTACGTCCTTATACCATGATACTACCTTGGTTTTCATATTTTCATCGGTTACATCATATACAACACTTGGATGTATATTACCATCTCCAATATGCCCTCCAATTGAAACGAATAAGCCATAGTTTTCTGATACTTCTCTTATCTTGTTTATGGCTAATTTAATTTTTGAGGGAGGCACAACTATATCTTCTATAAAAACTTGCAATTTCTTTCCATTCCCATAAAGAGAATAACCCATAGATACCTGTGCAGCAAATAAGTTTCTTCTAATTTTAAATAAACCTAATTCCTCTGCTTCTTGTTGACTTAATGAAGTTATTATTTTATTTGCATTATGTTTCTTAAGCGTATCCTCTAAAAACTTTTTCATCCTTTCGGTAGATTCTTTGTTTGTATCAATACTTAAAAGAAGCATATTTCCTTTAGGTTCAAAGTTTATATCGACGCCTTTAGATGCAACTTCAACAGTTTTACTATCCATAAATTCTGCTATATAAGGCTGCATTCCGATTGACTTTATTTCTATAAAGCTGTTTAATAAATCATCTAAATTGTCAAATAATGCTAACGATGTTACAATGCTTTCTGGAATGGGAGTTATTCTCAATACAGCCTCTGTAACTAAGGCTAAAGTACCTTCGCTTCCTATTATTAACCTAGCTAAATCATAACCTTTTCTACATTTTACTGTCATACATCCTACAAATAATCTTGTTCCTTTTTCATCCGGTAATGCTATTTCCATTCCATTGACCCAATCTTTCATAGTTCCATATTTAGCTCCCTTTAGGCCTCCAGCGCCATTATTTATTGCTCCACCTATTGTTGCAACAGATTGGCTCGCCGGATCTATTGGAAACATGTAATTATATTTTTCCAAAAATAAATTCAGTTCGTCAATCCTAACCCCTGGTTCAGCGATTACTATATTGTCTGTTATACTTAAATCCTTAATTTTATTCATTCTTTCAAAGCTAACTATAACTCCATCTCTTAAAGGAACAGCATTACCAGATAAGCTGCTAGAACTTCCCTGAGGATAGATATTTACTTCATATTTATATGCAATGCTTAAAATTTTTGATACATCTTCTTTGCTTTCAGGAAATATTACTGCACTTATGTTTCCCATTAATCCAGATGGCTCTTTTGAGTATAGTTTTAATATTAGATTATCAGTTATGATTTTATTTTTACCAATAGAGCTGGTTACCTCATTTATAAAATCCTCTATATTTTTTTGAACCATTTTGATCCTCAACCCTTTGAGTTATGGTTTAAAATTAATATAATTTAATTTCATATGGATTAATAATTGTATAATTAAATTAAAAATAAATTAATTTAGTTATAACAAAAAAAGTTTTATTCTTACATACAGCTTTTATATTTTTCTTTGTTAAGAGATATGAAACCTTGTTTATCATAAAAGCTGTCAGCTATATTATTTCCGGCTGGATATATTGCTGTTACAATCCCTGCACCCTTTAGTTTAGCATACTCGATAGCTTTTTGCAAAAGCATTGCTCCAAGTCTTTTTCTTCTATATATAGGTTTTACATAAAAATCAGTAATTTCTGCCTTAATTCTAGGCTCATAAAATAATCTATCTATAATGATAAATCTTATTATTCCAGCTATTGTTTTTTCATTTTCATCTTCTGCGACCAGAAACACCACATTCTCATTGTTAACAGAATCTTTAACATATTTACTGACAACATCGTATATATTATTAACTATCTTAAAATTGGGATCAAGTTCTTCATTAACACTCTTTAATCTTACCACAAGTTCAACTACCTGACTTAGGTCATTTTCATTGATTTCTCTAATATTAATTTTCTCTATAGACATTTTTACACCTCCTTGATATAGGTTGTAGAATAGGGTCTAAAACCTAATTTCTTGTATAAATCTGTTGCTATCCAGTTTTGAACTGGAAACTCAACTGCAATATATTTTACACCTTTCTTTGAGATTTCTTCAGAAAGTTTTTGAATTAAAAGGCTTGCAATTCCAGATCTTCTCATTTGTGGCTTAACATATAATTCTTTAATAATTTCTATCTTGTTATTAATTAATAATGGATTTTCATTTGTTATTGATTTTATATATCCTATTAACAAATTATCATAAACCGCAACATATACATTAATATTTGGATCATTTATCATATTTTCTGCCATTTTGTTAGCTTCTTCTCTTGCATTTGGTGAAATTGCCCATGAAGAATCAAATTCTTCGTTAAAAGCATAAAATCTGTATATCAATTCTGATAGACCTTGTAAATCATTTTTGTTTGCCTTTCTTACTATCATACCTGTATCAAACATTTATATCACCTCATTCCTTATAATCTACTAATGGTTTAGGAATATATCCTCTATCCCATAAAAATCCAATTTTCTCTCTTATACTAGATATGATGTCCTTTGCTCTTTGTAATTCTTCCTTATATGTTGTTGTTTTTCTAGCAACCCCTTCTTCAACTGCCTTTACAGCAACTGCAGCAGCAACCCTAGGATATACTTCCCATTCTTCCATTGTTGGAACAATGTAATTTTCACTTAAGCCCTTTTCTTCAGCAAATTTAGCAATTTCATATGCAGCAGTTATAGCCATTGTATCGCTAATTGTTTTTGCCCTTACATCTAAAACTCCCCTAAAGATAGCTGGAAATGCGAGTGAATTATTTATCTGATTTGGAAAATCACTTCTCCCAGTAGCTACAATCTTTGCCCCAGCCTTTTTTGCATCTTGTGGCCATATTTCTGGTACAGGATTTGCTAATGCAAATACAATTGCATCCTTATTCATTTTAGAAATCCATTCCTTCTTTAACGTATCTGGCCCAGGTGTACTTGCTGCAATAACAACATCTGCATTTTCAAATGCTTTATCAATTGTTGAATTTGGTGGTAATCCCCCACCCTTTGTTTCTATTGCTATATCATATTGCCATTTATTACTTATCATTAATTTATCTATATTGGGCATCTCTGGATGCAAGATACCCTTTGTTGTAATTGCTACAACGTTTTCCATGTTTGATATGAGTTGTTTTAATAATCTATAAAATGCTACATTTGATGCTCCTGCTCCATATAACACAATTCTAACATCTTTGATTGATTTCTTAACTATTTTTAATGCATTAATGAGACCTGCTAAGGTTATTGTTGCTGTTCCTTGTTGATCATCATGCCATACAGGTATTTTTAGCCTTTTTCTTGCCTCATCTAATATATAAAAACACTTAGGATGCTCAATATCTTCAAGGTTTATACCACCATAACTTGGTTCAATAAGTTCAAGTAATTCTAGGAATTTTTCAGGATCCTTACCTCTATGTACTAATGGAACTGCATCAACTCCACCTAAATACTTATAAATTAATGCCTTCCCTTCCATAACAGGATAAGCTCCTTCAGGCCCAATATTACCCAAACCCAAAACTCTTGTCCCATCACTTACAACAGCTATTGTATTCCATCTAGATGTTAATTCAAATGATAAATCAGGGTTTTTACTAGATAATCGTGATGCTTCTGCAACACCAGGTGTGTACCAAATAGCGAAATCCTTAAGCCTTCTAACAGGAACCTTAGGTATTATTTCTATCTTACCTCCATAATATCTATGTAATTCAACGCTTAACTTATACCATTCTGCAGTTGCAGATTCTCCTTCAGACAAAATACCACCTTCTGCATTTAATTGTATTCAATAAAGAATAAATATTTAACTCAAAAAATTTTTAAATTTTTTTTAAATTATTACTGATTTTTTATTAAAACCTCTCCAAATTGTTCTCTAAGTATTCTTTTGTTAGCTTTACCTGTTGAAGATAATGGTATTTCATTTACAACAATTACTTTTTCAGGCAACCACCATTTTGACATAATACCTTTATTGACAAAATTTTGTATTAAAAAGTTATTAATTTCCTCTGTGTTTATTTTATCTTCCCATCCTTTTTTAGGCACTATTAAAGCAACAGGTCTTTCTACCCACTTTTCATGCTTTGCAGCTATTACAGCAACTAATGAAACTCCAGGATGCTGGCTTATAGCGTCTTCTAACCTTAATGATGAAATCCATTCTCCTCCACTCTTTATTACATCCTTGTCTCTATCCATTATTAGTATTGAGCCATCCTCATACCAAACAGCTAAGTCACCAGTATGGAACCAACCATTAGCCCAAGCTTTTTCAGTCTTTTCAGGATCCTTATAATACTCAGGAGAAACCCATGGAGATCTCACAACTATTTCCCCTATTGTCTTTCCATCTTTTGGTACCTCATTCATATTTGTATCAACTACCCTTAAATCAACTAAAGGTATTGGATATCCTGTTCTTAGTTGTATCTTGAAAAGCTCATTATCGTTCATCTTTCCATAGTATCTAGCTGGAGGAAGTGCTAATGTAAGAACAGGTGCTGTTTCTGTTAATCCATATCCTACAACAACCTTTATACCTCTTTTACTAGCAAGGTAAGCTAATCCTTCCGGAATTGCTGAACCTCCATTTATAAACAATAGATTATTTAAGTCGTATTTATCGCTATCAGGATCCGTTAATAGCATATATAGAATTGTGGGAACTCCTGCAAAATAAGTTACTTTTTCAGCTTTTATCAAATCTAGGTAAACTTTAGTATTGAACCTTCCCGGATAAACTTGTTTTTGACCTAATAATGAAGTTGTAAATGGTAGTCCCCAGCTATATACGTGATACATTGGAACAACATGCATTATAACATCGCTTGAGCTTATCCTTGTTTGCCCAAAAGATGCAAAATGTAGAGCTGATGACATTGCATGTAAAACCATAGCCTTATGACTATGATAAACCCCTTTTGGCATACCTGTTGTTCCACTTGTGAATCCCATAAATGCAGGTCTATCTTCACTTAATATAGGAAATTCATATTTACCTTTATGTTCTTTAATTAAATCTTCATAATGATATGCAGGAACACCTCCAACTTTTTGAGGTACAGAATCTGTATCTAAAACAATAACAGATTTAATAGATTTTATTTTTGAAGCTATGACTTCTGCCAATTGTAGGAAGTCTGCATGAGTTACCAACATTTTATCTTCTGCAGTATTAAAAACGTATAATAATTCATTAGGTGATAATCTTATATTTACTGGGTGAAGAACTGATCCCATTAATGGCACTGAAAAATATAATTCATAATGCCAATGTGTATTCCAATCTAAGGTTGCAACTTTATCTAGCTGAGAAATGCCAAGGGAATTTAAAGCATTTGCTATGTTTTGAACTCTATAAGTAAAATCAGAATATTTATAATGAAAAACCCCCTTATTTGTTTTGTAAGCAATTTCTACATCTGGAAACAAATTATTCATTCTATCGTAAATATATTTCAAGGTTACGTCGTAACCAGGCCTCTCAAGAACTTTTTCAGGCATGGACACAGTATTGCATCCTCCTAATTAGATTATAAGGAATAGCATCTATAAATATTTTTTATATCAAATATGTTTTATAAACTGAAGATTTAGTATTTTAAAAACCTTTTGAATTTTAAAAATAGGAATTAATTTCAATATTGCTATAATTCCTATATAGAGATACATAAAGTTTAAGTTAAGCATTTATTATTAAATTTTTAGGAATGGAGGTAAAAGAAATATTATGACATTAAATAAAATTGCAGAAAAATTAGGATATAATTACATTGCAGAAATATCAAGCATTAAAATATATGTTAATTCCAATTATAAAAGTTCATATATCGTTTTTCAAAACGATTATCCCATGATGTATTTAAGTAAAATTAATGATAAATACATTTTAATAAACAATTTTTTTGATTTAGAAAATGGAAGGGAATATGAAGGTAAAATTTTATCATCAAAATCTTTTGATGAAATTGGGTATATAAAATTTTATCAAACAAAAGATAAGAAGTTAATTATAACAAAAATTGAAGGAAACATAGAATATACATGGAATTTGATAGATTTACATACACCTCTTAAAATTGACCCAATTAAACCTTTTGCAGAAATTTTAAGTGAAATTAAGCCTAAGATAATAGGTTTGATAGATTTATATACAGATCCCTTATCATTGATAGTATTTAATTCCCAGAGCTTTTATTATCCCCCATTAATATATGGTTATTATAATCATGATTTTTTAAATAAATTATACAAAGGATTATCTTTGGGAATAAGTTATAATAATCAGCCATTAAATTATTCTTTTGCTAAGGCTGAAGAAATAACAAATGTAAAGACAATTATTAAAAAAATAATTTATATAGGATTTTAATCCTTAATTGTTTCCAGCATCGAGAGCACCTGCCATATTCTTGTTCTTGCATGGAATGGCATGTTTGGATCTTGAGATATTTCATCAAGAGAAGAAATAGCATTTGCTGCCTTTACTCCTGCTGATAATTTAGTATCTCTAAGATATGTAAGTGCATTTGCTGCCGCCCTCCTTATGTTTCTAGGTACTGCTGTATCGTTAATAATACCCGTCAAAATATTTATTGCCATTTTTAATTTTTCCTCAGTGCTTGCTTGTACTGACATATTCCTCCCCCCACATATTATTAATTGAACAGTGCTTAAAACTTAAAATGCATATTTTCTATAAGCTAAAATAATTAGGATCATTTTCACTATAAGTTTTAAATCTTTAACATGCAAAGTAAAGGTGGTGCAGAATAATGGCTAGGATAAAGAAATTGATATTGGATACAGCTGATTTCCACCCATTGCATAAGATGTGGGTTAATTTAGCTCAGACCTTGTCTAAAGAATATGGAATAGAACTTGAAATAAAAAATGAGGATTATTTGTTTGCTATATCTTATGGAGACAAAGATGATATTGGAATGGCGTGGCTACCACAATTATTTGCAGAACTTGATGATGGCAGAATTTTGCTGATTATGAGTCAATATCCATTTGATCCATCAACTACAAAGCCAAGTGAAGAATTGGCTATGAAAGAGGCAAAGAAAAAGATTGAAGAAATAAAGTAGAATATATTTTAATAAATTATATTAAAAACTTTTATACTTATAAAATATTTAGTAAATTAGGCATTAATAATGGATAGAGTCGAATATGGCAAAAAATATTTAGAATTATTGCTAGTTATTGGAGAAATTTTAGTTGCAATTATTATATCTATTACTGTAATTATTGCATCATTTCAAACATTTGTAATGTTAGGTTCTATGGTAAAAGTTTCAATTCCCAACAAATCAACAATTTTAGAATTAATTGATACGGCTATACTTCTTTTATTAGCCTTAGATTTATTAAGGACTGTTATCATAGGAATCATGGAAAAAGAGATCCCAATAAAAAACATTATTGAGGCTGCCATGATAGTAATTGTAAGGGAAATGATAGTTAATACATTAGAGAACAGCTCTCCAATATATTTGATATATTTATCGTTATCATTTGTAATGGTTTCAGTTTCAATGATTTTTATCATGAAATATAGTAAATCCTAAATGAATCCGAATTGTTTGCTTAGATCTCTTAATAATTTTGACAATTTTAATAGTTCATTTAAATTCTGTGGAGTCTTAGGTAATATTAAATTGACAATCTGTATTTTAATCAATCTTAACACATTTTCTAGTAATGCTTCAAATCCTGCATTTCCATTATATATAACACCTGAAATAGATGATAATAGGCCAAACGCGAGATCAGTATTATGCATAGCAAGAAGGTTTAAAATATTTATTGCATTAATTTTTAAACTTGATTTTTCTATATTACCATTAATATATACATAAAATGCGAAACCCTTATTTGTTATTTTACATTTATCTTCCAAAAACCTACAATCAATGTAGTCTACTGGAATATTATTAACGCTATATATTTTTTCATTTCTAACTTCTGTTATTAAATCGAATTCTATGTTTGAATATTTATATATAGGAATGTTTCCAAGTTTTGAAACCTCTTTTGCTATTTTCCAATAGTTTCTTTCTTGGTATTCACTTAACCCAAGTGTTCTTAAAAGCCTAGACGTTGAAAGAGGTGGATCTCTACACCTCAATTTATTTTCCAAGCAATTTTTTATTATTGTATTTGCACAATTGATTGAATTCTCAATGAAACTATTTGTAATCTTCATTTTTGCACCTTTTATCTAAACCAATTTAGATCTTTTTATTTTTTATTAATATAAATAACTCTTTCAAATATGGTTTTGATATAGAACTAACCCTTTAATCTTGCTATAATAACACCAGATATCATTATTAATAGACCAATTATTTCAAAAAGTTTAGGTAAACTTTTATATAAGAGTGCTTGGATAATTGTTGTTGCAACAGGGATTATGTATGCAAATATTGTAACCTTGTTTACTCTTTCAAGTTTTAAAAGGTAATTCCATATAAGGAATTGAAATGCACCTCCTATTGTTGAGATATAGACTATGCTTTCTAGCAATTTTAGTGATGGGATAAAATAAAAGCCTTTTCTAATGGAAAAGATATCAATTAAACCCATAAAACCTGAGCCTATAATAAATTGTGTTGCATTTAAAGATATTGGATCGTATTTTGATAGCTTTCTATAATAAATGCTAAACAGTGCCCAAAACACTGCATTAATTAGAGTTAAAATCATACCTATTTTTGTGAATCCTTTAAATAATGTTGAGCCATAAATACCTAATCCTAAAAAACCAATTATTAATCCTATGATCTCATAATGGTTAGGTTTCTCGTTTATTATAAAAATAGCAAGTATCATGCTAAACAATGGCATCGTATAGCTTAATACAGATGAAACTGCTGGAGAAACATAAAGTAATCCATAACCCCAAAAAATTGTACTAGTTGTTGTAAAAATAGCCAATATTAATACATTTTTATCAATAATTAGTTTTCTACTAATAGAGAAAAGGATTATACCTGATATAATGTATCTGATCATCATTAAAGTTGCTGGATTTGTATAAGTAACACCTAACTTTGCAAAGAAGTAAAGAAATACGGAAGCTATGATATATATAGCGAATAACTCTGCGAACTCCTTTTTAATATCTTTTCACCTAGTTCTATAGTTAGCAAAGAATTTATAAACATTAAAATTTCTTTTTGTATTTAATTTTTTTAAAAGATTTTATAACTTTAATATTTTTGATAAAATTATTGAATTCTTTTAAGCTTTCTTTATAAATTTTTAAATGGTGATAAAATGTCAGAGATAATGATTGGAAACCCAAAAACGCCTAGATGGTCTTCAATACACAGCCATATATCAGGTTTGGGATTAGATGAAAATGGTAAAGCTAAACCAATTGCTGATGGATTAGTAGGTCAAGTTCAAGCTAGAGAAGCGTGTGGATTAATAGTTGAATTAATAAGGGAAGGAAAACTTGGTGGAAAAGGTATATTATTTGCAGGACCTAGTGGGACAGGTAAAACTGCATTAGCTGTTGCAATTGCTAAAGAATTGGGTGAAGATACACCATTTGTCTCTATAAATGCAAGCGAAATAATTAGTGCAGAGAATAAAACAGAGTTTATGACACAAGCATTTAGAAGGGCTATTGGTATAAGGATGAGAGATGTAAGGAAAATTATAAGTGGTGTTGTAACTGAAATAAAATATCTTAAAAAATCGTCACCTTTTTATCCTACACCAATATTGGGAGGAGCAAAAATAAAACTAGAAACAAAAGATGATAGTAAAGACGTTAATGTTGGACCTGAAATTGCTTCCCAATTCCAATCATTAGGGATAAGAAAAGGAGATGTCATAATGATTGATGAGGAAACAGGAGAAGTTAGAAGATTGGGAAGGGTAAAAGAGAAAAGCACGATAGGTTTTGATATAGATACTGAAAAACAAATTGAAATGCCTAGCGGAAAAATACAATCAACAAGGGAAATAGTAAGAACGTTTACTCTTCATGATATAGATGTTTCTATTGCTGCCCAAAGAATAGCATTTTCTATTTTTGGCTTTTTGTCTGAAGAAAGAGGTATAGATGATCAAGTAAGAAAACAAACCGATGAAACTGTAAGAAAAGTAACAAGTGAAGGAAAAGCCCAGCTAATTCCGGGAGTTCTATTTATAGATGATGCACACATGCTAGATATCGAAGCATATAGCTTTTTAACTAAGGCTATGGAAAGTGAATATGCCCCAATAATTATATTGGCAACAAATAGGGGGATAACAACAATTAGAGGAACAGATGAAAAAGCTCCCCATGGAATGCCAAGGGATTTATTGGATAGATTACTTATAATATTAACAAAACCATATACTGAAGACGAAATTATGAACATTGTAAAAATAAGAGCTGATGAGTTGGATATTCCATTAACAGATGAAGCAGTTAAACTATTAACAAAAATTGGATCAGAGAGAAGTTTAAGATATGCTTTACAACTCTTAGATCCGGCTAAAGTAATTTCAGCTAAAAGAAATTCCATTAAGGTTGATGTTAATGATATAGAAGAGGCATCAAAGCTTTTCTCAGATGTTAACGAAAGCACACAATTCCTCGAAAAATATAAGGATCTAATGCTAAAGTAATTTTTAAGTTAAATATCCAAATCTTCTTAAAAATTCACTCATAGATTCTATCAAACCTTTATTAAAGAATGGTTCAATGTTGCTAGATATTCTTAGTAATGGTGCACCTTCTATCTTATTTTTAATTAATGATTCCTTTAACTCGTTAAGCATCTCATTTGTTAAGCCTATTGTATAAATAGTGTGCTTACTTTGTTCTCTTCTTACTATATCATTAACTCCTTCCAAATTCAAGCATTGGGAAGCAGCAACAATCATTGTTGCTATTTTTGTAACTGGTACTCTTTTAAGATAGCCTTTTATACCTCCTGATGCAATGTAATCCATAATAGATTTATTATCAGGCAAGAACTTTACATTTTCTACTTTTATTCCTTCCTTTTCTGCTTCATTTTTCAACCATTCAACCCTTTCATAACTGCTTTCACTATTACTCTTCGCAACAATTTCTATGCTATTTCCAGGCAAGTAAGACCTATCTGGTAAATAAAGTATGTTTTCTGAGCTTACTTCAATTTCTGCTAATAAACTATTCTCAAGATCGTTGATAATATTTTCAGGTAGCTTTGATGTTAATCCTATAACTAAAAGGCTTGGGATTATTGCTACTATTCCTCTATTTTTTTGATATGAGTCCATGATAAATAAAGATAAATTATTAATCCTATCCCCTTTAGGTATTTCTGCTACCCTTTCATATTCGTAAATTTCATTAAAATTAAAGGATCCAACAATTGTATTATATATTGGTATTTCATCAATGCTTGGTTCGTGGAGACTCTTTAAAACTAATGATAATCCATTAGGAGGATTTAATGAAGGCTCAACATCAAAAAATTGTATGATTTCATTTATGATTCTTGATTTCAAATATAGCCTTTTTAATATCGAAGTGCAATCTTCTATAGTATTGTTCACAGCTCACACCTAATTCTCAACTCAAGAGTTTATCAACTACCTTTTTACCTGTTATAACTTGGTCTATACTTTGTATAACGCATTCTAATGATTCTAAAACATTTTCGACTTTGTCAAAAGAAATGTCTTCACCTTCTATTGTAATATTCAAGGTAGCAGTTTCTACGTCTAACTCTTTAACAGTTACATTAACTCCATCTATTCCGCTGAGAGATGCTATTGATTTCGCTACATCTATTATAGAAGGTCCCTTTATTGGTTTCGTAATATTAAGAACTAATCTTCTTAGTGGTGCACTCAATTCAATCCCCAATGTTAAATAATGTAGAAGATTATTAAATTTTTGGAGAAATTTAGAGAAATTAGTAGAGTGAGGAAATTGGTGCAAGGAAAAGCGGCTATGAGAAGTAGTGAAAGCATAGCAGCTGATATATTGCAACAATTGGGTTATAAAATAGTTGACATGCATAGAAAAGTTGTTATAAATAATATTGAAATATCAGATGTTGATATAATTGCTGAAAAAAATGGTATGAAGTATGCAGTAGAAGTAAAAGCTGGACCAGCAGATGTTTCTTCTATTAGGCAAATTTATGTCAATTCTAAATTATTAAATATGATACCTATGATTATTTCAAGAGGTTTAGCTGATGAAAAAGCTGAAGAATTAGCTAAAGAATTAAACGTTTATTTTATCTCATTATCTGATCAAGTCATTACCAATTTGGATGAAATCTACGCCTCAGTAAAAGAAGCTTTGGTAGATTTTTTAAGTGATTTCTTCAAATTTGTTACTAAATGTGATATGATGAGTGAAAACGAGGTAAAGCTTGTATATTCTATTGCAGTTTCAGAAGATATTATTGAGGCATCCAAAAACTTTGGTATGCCATTAGAGGATTTTACAAAACTTATTTCCAACCTTCATAACAAAGGTTTTCTACCAAGTGGAAAGTATGAATATATATCATTAGTATCAAAGCTTATGCTAATTTTTTGCAATATTAAAAGTAAAATTAATGCAAAATAATGTTTTTACTAAAGATATCCTGTTTTTACTTGAAGATAATTTTATAACAGTTTATATTTTTACAAAATGATAAACAATACGGTGGTAGTATGAATAGTTCAAAAATTAAAAAACCAGAGCTTTTTAATGAAGGGAATAAAAAGATTGAATTTGCAGAAATGCATATGCCAGTTGTTATGAAAATAAGAGAAAGGTTCTTAAGAGAAAAACCATTGGATGGGGTAAAAATATCGGCTGCTCTTCATGTAACTAAAGAAACAGCTGTTCTTATAAAAACACTATCTGTGTGGGGGGCAAATATATTTTTATCCCCAAGTAATCCATTATCAACACAAGATGATGTAGCAGCCTCACTAGCTAAAATAGATAATATTGTTGTTGAAGCATGGAGAGGCATGAGTAGCGAAGAATACTTTATGGCAATTAAGGATGCAGCTAATTTTAAACCTGACATAGTTATAGATGATGGAGCAGATCTTCATATAACCCTTCATGAAGAGATGCCAAAAATTGCTGAGAAAGTTATAGGAGGGAATGAGGAAACAACAACTGGAGTTATTAGATTAAAGGCATTGGAAAAGGAAAATAGATTGTTATATCCTGTTATTGCCGTAAATAATGCCTTAACTAAATTTATGTTTGATAATAGATATGGAACAGGCCAAAGTTCCATAGATGGCATATTAAGAGCAACAAATATTCTCATTGCCGGTAAAAGAGCTGTTGTAGCTGGCTATGGATGGGTAGGCAGAGGAATTGCCTTAAGACTTAAGGGTATGGGAGCAAGAGTAATAGTTACAGAAGTTGACCCTATTAAGGCTTTAGAAGCCGTTATGGATGGATTTGATGTTATGACAATGGAAGAGGCATCAAAAATTGGTGATATATTCATAACTGCAACTGGAGATATAGATGTTATTAGAGCAGAACACATGCTAAACATGAAAGATGGAGCCATATTAGCTAATGCAGGTCACTTCAATGTAGAGGTAAGCGTGAAAGATTTAGAAAAAATAAGTGATTCTAAAGAAGAAATAAGAGAAAATACTGTAAAATATACATTAAGAAATGGGAAGCACTTGTTCCTTTTGGGAGAAGGAAGATTAGTGAATTTAGTTGCAGCAGAGGGCCATCCAAGCGAAGTTATGGATATGAGTTTTGCTAATCAAGCCTTATCCGTTTTATACTTAATAAATAATAAAGGAAAACTTGAAAAAAAGGTATATAATGTACCATCAGATCAAGATCAATATGTGGCAAAATTAAAACTTGAAACTATGGGTATAAAGATAGACGAATTAACTCCGGAGCAAGTAAAATATTTGGAGAGCTATAAATGAGGTTTAAAAATTGCAAAGTTGGTTATTGATATTAATTGCGTTTATAATTTTTTGGGGTATATTATACATAATAGGAAAATCATTTAAGTCAAAAAAGATTAACATATACCCATTAGTGTTAATTGCAAGAACTGGAATAAGTATGGAGCCTATAAAAGATAAAAAGAAGGCAAAAGTAATTTCAATCTTTGGTTATATATCTCTAGCAATTTCAATCGGCTTGATGGCATATTTTTATTATATAGTAGGTTCAACATTTGTTGCAAAATATATTGCACAATCTTCTAGTCAAGTAGCTGGATTCGTTCCTCTCATACCAGGGGTAACAATAAGCATTGATCAGCTTATTTATTTCTTAATAGCAATTGGAATAGCAGTTATAGTTCATGAATTATTCCATGCAATAATAGCAAGGGCTGAGGGTATTCCAGTTAAAGATGCAGGTTTCTTTCTTTTGGCATTTATACCAGCAGCATTTGTTGAACCTGATGATAATAAAATGAAACAAGCACCACTAAAATCAAGGCTTAAAGTATATTCGGCTGGAGTTACGATAAATCTTATAATGGGATTAATATTTTTATTATTATTCGTTTACATAGCACCAAAATTATTTGCTGGTGTGGATTTGGTAAACATTTTACCTAATTCTCCAGCATATTTAGCTAATTTGAAACAAGGAATGACAATATTGTCAGTAAATGGTACTTCTACATTATCATTGCAGTCATTTATGAATGTATTAAATAAATATGGGGCAGAAAGTAATAATACTGCAGTAAATCTTTTGTTAACAGTAAAATATAATGGAGTCATACAAAATATTAGCGTGTTTAAACCTTATGGAGTACCTCATTTAGGAATATCTGTTGTACAATCATTTAGATTATCATGGTTGGTTTCTATAATTTCAGCATTATATATAATAAATTTAGGTTTGGCTTTGGTAAATGCAGCACCTATAGCAATACCATTACCTGGAGGTATGATACAAAGCGATGGAGGTTATATATTTATTGAAGCAATTTCAAAGATAGGTAAAAAATGGGCTCAAGCAGGAATAACAATTGAGATAATTACTGTGCTATTAATATTGAGCTTATTGACAATTTATCCAATAAGGCTACCATAATTGATATTTTTAAATTATTTATCTTTAAAATTTATAGAGTTTGTATAACATATTTCCTTTATTAATATATAAGGATAATCTTTTTTATGGTTGACACTTTTAAAACTTTTAGAAATTTATATATCATTATAATATATATGAAATTTTCAATAAGAATTATTAGTTTGTTGTTAACATAAAAATATAGGGTGATTAATAATGGGTAGAGGTGTTAAAATAGCAGAGGCCGTGGTCCTTATAATAATTGCAATTGTTGCCTTAAGCCTATATGTTTATAATGCAAATTATTATTTAAGTCCCCTAACTCCTAATAATAATTATTTAAAAACAAATCCATTTAAAGTTCAATTAATATATAATGTAAGCGAAAGTGTTTTTACTAATTCAACTCCAGAAACTGGTTGGACGCAGATAATTGTAACATTAAGCGAATATAATTCAACTTATGATATTTTGAGCACATCAATACTTAACTTTGGAGGAAGTAGTAATGTTGTACAGGCACTATATTATTCTACTGGAAATAGCATTGTCTTAAACAGTAATATACCATTTATTGCAAACACAACTCTGCTTTCCAATTCAACTAAAGAAATTTTCTATAATGAGACAAACGTAATTCCAGTTGCATTTCAAAATTTAACATATAAAATAAGCCAGAATGGAATTAATTATACTGCAACATATGGTCAATACTATGATTTAAGTTCTGGGATACTAGTTTACAGAACTTTTTCATTAACTGCAAATAATGCGTTGGTAGCTAATGGTAGCATGACATTACAAAAAGTTAACTACTTAAGCAATAGTAACACAACATTAAACTTGATTTTATATAATACAGTTCTACTATTATTAGCAATAGTATTTGCTGTAAGCCTAATAGGTGCAGTTCTATTATTATTAACTTAGCTCTAATTCAATTGGTTTATCATCTTCTTTTAATATCCATGCCCTAATCCCTTTCCTTGAGATTATAATCCATGGTATTGGCCACATCTTCATTCCATTAATATCTTTATTACTAGGTATAGGCATTCCATAAGGATGAGTATGATATAATGATACAACACTTAATTTATAATTTTCTGCTACCATATGCCCGACAACCATATCATATGGGTTGGCTAAAAATTCTACCCTACTTTTCAATACATTTTCAACAGGCATTGCTATTATGGGGTAAATAATGTCATCCTTAGTTGATCCAATTAATAAACCTGCACTTTCTTCTTCAAATTTTAATAGAAGATTCAGAAATATCGATAAATTTCCAAGAACTATTTTCATTTTATATCACTCCATATAAATTATTTTTGGACTAAATGAAGGGTATTTGATTAATGCAAACGTAGGACGATTTAATATACCAGACGCATCTCCCGGATTCAGAATTAATATGCCATTAATAAAATCTAAATAAGGTTTATGAGTGTGCCCAAAAAATACTGCGGAATAAATTTTAGATTTTGCTATTGATTTTGCTATCTCAACCGTTTCTTCACTAGAGTTATAACCATGAAATATAAACAATTTATGTTCATCAATTTTTAAAATTAATGGTTGCTCTTCTAGTACAATTTTATACTCATTTGCAATTTTTTTCAAATACAATTTATCTCCATCATTATTGCCATAAACTGCATATATTTTTATGTTATTCAATTCTTCTCCTATCTTCTTTAACGTAAATGGAGAAACAAAATCACCAAGATGAATTAACATGTCAACATTATATTTTTTCATTTCATTGATTATTTTATTTAGATTAATAAGGTTATCATGTGTATCGCTTATTACTCCTAAAATCATTAAATTCACCAAATATCTTTATTCTTAAGAAGCTAATATTTTTATCATATATTTATAAATTAATAAAATATTTTTTAGTATATATGTGTTTTTACATGGATTCTTATTATACATTGATAAATACAAAAACCTCGATTAACAAAAAGGTATTTGGTGGAAAAATTGAACAATTTATTGAATAAGGCTGGTAGCAAAGTATTGCTAATGGGTAATGAAGCCATAGCAAGAGGTTTTATTGAGGCCGGTGGAGGATTTGCTGCTGCATATCCAGGAACACCTTCTACAGAAATTGTAGAAACGCTTGCGGAAGTTGCCCCCCTCTTGGGTATACATGTGGAGTGGAGCGTTAATGAAAAAGTCGCTCTAGAATCTGCTTACGGAGCATCAATATCTAATGTTAGGGCATTAGCAGCTATGAAGCATGTAGGATTAAACGTTGCAGCAGACGCCCTTGCTAGCATATCATATACTGGTGTAAGAGCAGGTCTGGTTGTAATATCTGCTGAAGATCCAAGCATGTGGAGTTCTCAAAATGAGCAAGATAACAGATATTATGGTATGTTGACATATACACCAGTTTTAGATCCTTCAGATCCTCAAGAAGCTAAAGACTTAACTAAGACAGCATTTGAACTAAGCGAAAAATTATCTCATCCTATTTTGATGGTTCCTACAACTAGGGTATCTCATACAAGATCTAATGTAATATTAGATAAAGTTACGCCTCCTAAAGCAAAAGGAAATTTTGCAAAGGAAAATTCTAGGTTTGGTTTAGTTCCAGCAAATTCAAGAAATTTAAGAGATAAGCTAATTAACAAATGGAATATTATAAAGGATAGTTTTGAAAAATTTGAACCATATAATAGGATTGAAAATGAAGAGAAGGATAAGATAGCAATAATATCTTCTGGATCATCATATCAATATGTTAAGGAGGTTAATGAAGAAGTAGGTAATTATAGGCTCATTAAAATCTCTACCCCATATCCCTTACCAAGAAAATTCATATTAAAAGGATTAGAAGATGTAGAAAAAATATTAGTTGTTGAAGAATTAGAACCCATAGTAGAAAATCAGTTAAAAAATATAGTAAATGAAGAAGGTTTATCAATTAAGATCGAAGGGAAATCATATGTAGGTTATAGCGGTGAAATGACCTTAGAAAGGGCAAGAAAGGCTGTAAGAGAATTCCTAGGATTATCTATAGAACAACCACTTACCAAAAAACTAGACATCAAATTACCTGAAAGGCCTCCATCATTTTGTCCTGGATGTCCACATAGGGCAACTTTTTATTCGCTTAAAAGAGCAGTTAATTCATTAATGTTAAAACCTATATATAGCGGTGATATAGGATGTTATAGTTTAGGAATCAATTCCCCATATGATGAGCAAGATATAATATTAGAAATGGGAGGGAGTATTGGGATAGCGAATGGATTGGCCCATGTATCTGAAAATCAAGTTCCTATAGCAATAATAGGGGATTCAACTTTTTATCATGCAGGAATTCCAGGCTTAATAAATGCGATATATAATAAATCTCCAATTTTGGTTTTGGTATTAGATAATAGAACAACAGGTATGACAGGGGAACAGCCAGATCCCAGCTCAGGCTTAACAGCAGTAGGAGAAGAAACAAAGGTTATTGATATTGCTAAGGTTGCTGAAGGAGTGGGTGTTGAAAAAATAATAGTTTTTGATCCATTTAATATTAAGGAATCAACAAATATGTTAAAAGAGGCATTATCTTATGTTGTTAAAGAAAAGAAACCAGCCGTAGCAATCGCTAAAAAAGCATGTGCATTAAATGCTGTTAGAATTGCAAACAAAATCCATATTGAAATACCAATTTACCAGGTATTAGAAAATAAATGCACAGCGTGCGGTATTTGTTATAATGCGTTTGCATGTCCAGCAATTTTTGTTAAGGAAGACAAAAAAGCATGGATTGAGCCAAGTTTATGTACAGGTTGTGGAGTTTGTGCTGAAACATGCCCATACGATGCAATTAAACCTGTAAAAATTATAGATAAGAGGTGGGATAGCGTATGGCAATGAATTCAAAACTAAATATAGTAATATCTGGTGTTGGAGGTCAAGGTATAGTAACACTAGCTAGAATAATTGGTGAAGCAGCAGTAAACAATGATGTTAAAGTATTAATTGCTGAAACTCATGGATTAAGCCAAAGAGGTGGATCCGTGGAAGTTCACGTTAGGTTAGGTAATGTATATGCGCCTCTTGTACCAAAAGGTGGCGCAGATATTTTACTTTCTATGGAACTTATTGAAAGTGCAAGGAACGTTGATTATTTAAATAAAGATGGTATGGTTATATCCTCTGATACTATATTAAGACCTCCCATACCGGGGGTTAAATTGCCAAAAAAAGAAGAAATTATTAAGGAATTTGAAAAGAATAATATAAAATACTATTTGATACCAACAAAAGAGTTAGCTGAAAAAATAGGTAGCTATCAATCAGAAAATATGATATTATTAGGGGCATTATATAAGTTTAGCCAAATAAGCAAGTTTATTAATATAGATTCCATTAAAGAATCAATAAAAACAATGAGAAACCCTGAAATAAATATTAAGGCTTTTGAACTAGGTAATAGCCTCTGAATTTTCTAATGAAACGCTTGGTTCAACTCTAATATCATATCCGTAATAGCTTGAAAAACCAGTTATTTGCCTTAAATCGTCAAGTAATATTTTTCTCATATGGTTTAATACAATTTTCTCCAATCTAGATTCATCATCTTCTCCTAAGCTATTGTATCTTTTTTCTATATCACCTAATTGCGATAATATTTCTTCAACATTTCTTGCTATAAGCTTATTTATGTGCATATCTAATACATTTTCCAAGCCAATACACCATGAGTTATTATTGCAAAATAACGTTAAAACTAAGTGTAAGAAAGTATTACCTTTCATAATTTCTTTGTTATGATCCACTTTGCAAATTCATTAACGGCTTTAGATCTATGTGAATAATTATTTTTTTCATTTATATCCATTTCTGAAAATGTTTTATTACAATTCATTGGTATGAAAATAGGATCAAATCCAAATCCATGTTTTCCCCTAGGTTCATAGGCTATATTACCTTCTACAATGCCATTGAATAATTTATATCCATTCTCATCTATATATACAAGGCTTGTTTTAAAAAATGCAAATCTATCATTAATTCCTTCCATAAGCTTTAGGATTCCTTTAATTCCTATTGTTTTATAAACAAAGTTTGTATATGCTCCCGGAAAGTTATTTAACGATCTAATATAAAGGGCAGAATCATCAACTAATAATGGTTCTTTAACACTTTTATATGCATTTAATGCAGCATAAATTGCTATTTTATCTATATCTTCATCTTGGATTTCAATTTTTTCTGCATTACATTTTTTTAATTTTATATTAAAATTATCTAAAATATTTTGTATCTCTTTTATTTTTCCTTCATTTTGGGAAACAATACAAATGCTAAGTTTTCCAAACTGTTCTTCTTTCCCCGACATAACGACCCCTTAATTCTATTTCTTTAGCCCTTTTAATGATTTTATTTCCAATTTCTTCTCCAGTTTCCTTTAAATAACCTCTTATAAACTCCTTCATTATTTTTTCTGAAATAGATGCATGAGTGCTCTCTACAGCTCTCTTATATAAGTGTATATCAACAGCCTTGTCTTCAATGCTTGTTGAGTAATCCGATAGTCCAAAATCAATTACGAACACCTTTTCATCTCTTACTATTATATTTGATGTTGTATAATCATTATGTATTATATTTGCTTTATGTATTTTTGCTAATTCTATACCAGCAAAATAGGAAAAAGGTATGTATTTTTCAGGTTCATAAAGGAAGAGATCCTTTAATGTGTTTCCCTCGATATATTCCATTATTATCAATCCAACAGAAGGATAAACAGCATATAGTTTAGGAACATTAATTCTATTTAAATATGCCGTTGCCAATATTTTTGCTTCCCTTCTGGTTCTATCATACCTTAAATCTTTATCTAAATCATCATTCATATAAATTTTCTTAACTCTTATCTTATAAATTGCTTTTGTACTTAGAAAATAACCCAATCTTATTTCTGATTCCGCTCCTCTTTTTATCAATTGCAAATTTAGAAATTTTTCAGGGTTGATTAAATCATCGAATAATACCAAGGTATTTCTACCTCATCTATTCTCCATCTTTGATTAATGAAAGCCCTCTCCGGCTCAATAGTTATATTATGTTTTAGTTCCAAAAGCGCTGTTAAGGCAATCATTACTCCATTATCCCCAGAATATTTAAATGGAACTGGTTTATAGGATGCATTTTGATTTTCTGCCATTTTTGTGAGCTTGTCATTTAACAATTTATTTGCTGCTACTCCTCCAGTAAGGATAATTTGTTTTTTGTTTGTATGCGCAACACATCTCTCTGTAACTTCTGTAATAGAAGAAAATGCTATTTCTCTTACAGTAAAGCAGATATCTTTTAAATTGTATCCTTTTTCTTTTAGTCTTATGGCTAATGTCAATAAACCGGAGTATGAAACGTCCTGTCCTTTAACAACATATGGAAAGCCCTTTATGAATTTTCCATTTTCAGCACATATATCAACAACATGGTCTCCCTTAACAATATATGGTGGCCCTAATTTGACTTCCCTTGCAAATGTATCTAATAAATTTCCTAACGCGATATCTAATGTTTCCCCAAAAATTCTGTATTTCCCATCTACATATGTTGTTACAATTGAATTTCCACCGGATACATATAAAATAACTGGATCCCTCATATTAGTTAAATATCTTGCTATTTCTAAATGAGCAATAGCATGATTGACTGGAATCAATGGTTTATTATATTTTACTGCCAATGCCCTTGCAACAGATGCTCCTACCCTTAATTGAGGACCCATTCCTGGACCTAATGCAACACCTATCCCATCTATATCATTTATAGAAATTTTTGCTTGTTCTAATGCTTCCTTAATCGCTTCTCCTGCTACATCGGAGAAAAAACTTGCAACTTCTCTGGGAAGAATCCCACCTTTTTTTGGAATATAATTTTTTCTAGACTCTCCTATAATACCTTTACTTTCGCTAAAAATTCCAACTCCAAAAGTGTGTGCGGTTGATTCAATACCTAATGTAATCAACCATATTCACTTTTTAACAACAAATTCTGTATATTTGCAATACCCACATTGATATCTTTCAACTGGCTTTAGGTGATGAGCCATTATATTTCCACATCTTGGGCATTTTTTGTTTTTTAAAGATACACTTTTGTTGTTATAATCGACTTCATATAATGTATGTATATATGCCTTAGGTTTTTCTTTTGCCATGTTCTCATCCCTCTAATGTATATCCTCCATTCCTATCAACTATGTACTTTAGCTCATATTTTTTAGCAAATTCTGGCGTATTATAAATATGTATGTGCACATTTGAAATCCCTTGCCCATAGCTTGTTTTTATTGATTTGACAAATATTTGAGAAATGTCTTTCGAATAAGCCTGAGACAATATTTTTCTTAAAGTAATCCTAGATGGGGTTGACTTAAGTTCATGATGAACTATACCATAAACTTCTAATCTTTCTAATAATTTGTTTTCTTTTTCATCCAAGACTTCTAAATATACATCATTATCTATATTGATTTTCTTGGACATTTCCTACACCTTTAATGATTTTCACTACTTTATAGCTGATATTTTTAGCTTAAAAGTCTTTTTATGTTAATTCAAAATAAAAACGTATTATCTAAAATTACAAACTAATACTTGGGTGCTTATAATGACACAATTATGCCCTGGATTTATTAAGGATCCTCAAATTTTAAGTATAGAAGACATTAGATCTTATGAAATAAATAACGTAAGTAATGGTATACCTTTATTGCTTTTAATGGAAAATGCCGGAAGGGCAGTTGCCGATGCAATAGAGTGCAAAATCGGTGATTTAAAAAATAAAAAAATTATAGTTTATGCTGGAAAAGGAGGCAATGGAGGGGATGCCCTAGTAGCATCAAAACACTTAGCCTTAAGGGGAGCTGATGTAACAATTTATCTATTGTATGATTATAATTTGGTTGAACATCAAGATACACTTATTAATTTAAAAAGCTTAATTAATTCGAAAATGGTAAAGATAATTCATTTGGATGATCCTTCTCAATACAAACCTCAAGATGCCGATGTATTAATTGATGGAATACTAGGTATAGGAGTTAAAGGTAAATTAAGAGAGCCAATCGCAAGTGCTTTGAAGGCATTTAATTCTTCAACTGGTTTGAGAGTTGCAATAGATGTTCCAACAGGAGTAGATCCTGAGACGGGCTATGTTGCTGAAGGATCAGCAATTGCAGATTTAACAGTAACTATGCATTCATTAAAGCCTGGTCTGCTTAAGGAAGATGCGAAGCATTATGTAGGTGAAATTTTAGTTGCTGAAATTGGATTGTTAAGGGATTCTGAAATATTTGCTGGTCCAGGAGATGTTTTATTTAGGATCCCTAAAAGGCCAAAAAATGCTATAAAAGGGGGTAATGGAAAAGTATTAACAATAGGAGGATCTTATCATTATTTTGGTGCACCATTTTATGCATCTTCTGCTGCATTATTGTCTGGGGCAGATCTGTCTTTTTTGGCATCTCCAGAAAAAGTTGCATATTCTGCTGCCCAGAATAATCCAGGAATTATACCATTTCCATTAGATGGAGATTATTTGAATAAAGATCATATTCCCTTATTATTAGAAGAAGCAAAAAGGGTTGATGTTATAGCTATTGGGCCTGGGCTTGGCAGTAAAGAGGAAACCAAGGAAACAGTTATTACTTTAGTTAGTTCATTAAAAGGGAAGCCAATTGTTATAGATGCAGACGCTCTTAAAGCTTTAGCCGATGTAGATATTAAGCTATGGGATGATGTTGTTTTAACTCCTCATAGAGGAGAAGCGGCTTTACTAGCTAAAAGAGAAGGTGATCCAGAAGATTTGGCAAGAGAAATATCTAAAAAATACAATGCAACCGTAATTGTTAAAGCTCCAATAGACGTTATTTGCTCTCCTAATGGGAAATGCAGATATAATAAAACAGGTCATCCAGCCATGGCTGTTGGAGGAACAGGAGATGTTTTAACTGGAATTATATCTGGATTTTTAGCAAGAAGAATTGCCTTACTTAAGGATACCAATGCATTAAATGTTGTTGCTTCCTCAGCATATGTTTCAGGGAAAGCTGGAGAAATGGCTGTTAAAAACAAGGGGCAAAATATTACAGCATTGGATGTCTTAAATAATATACAGAATGTATTAAAAGAGATAGATGAGGAATATACTCATGGATCAGGATGATATAATAAATAGATATGATTTTACTTACGAAGGGTATGATGAATTATACGGAGAAGAGCAGAAAAATAAATATGATTTATTGTTCTCTAAGATAAAACCCTATGGAATTGTTGCAGATATAGGATGTGGTACTGGCTTATTGATGGAATATTTTTATGACACTGGACTTATAGATAAAATAAATAAATACATTTGTTTAGATTTGAGCATTAATATGCTTTCTTTAAGTAATAAAAGAGCTAATAAATTTTGCAAAGATAAATGTTTGGTTTTATGGGGAAATGCTGAGTATTTACCATTTAAAAATAAAAGCATAGATTTCCTGTTTTCATTTTCTGTTATTAATTTATTAGATAATCCTGAAAATGCATTGAATGAATTTAAGAGAGTAAGCAATAATATATTCGTGAGCTATGTAAAGAAACTCAAACAAGTAAATATGCAAGGAGAGATTATAGGGGAAGATTATAAGGACTTAATATTTAAGCTATATTAGTTAATTTTTTCTTTACATTTGCTAACAAGCCAAGGAGGCAATATATAGAGAGAAGCAAACGGGCCACTTTGGGAAAATAATGAAATTATATATGAATTACAAATTTTGTTTTCCCTTCCTGTGCAACAAGCAAAAACAGGTTTTTGCGCAAGCTTATTTATATAAATCTTGAAGTTCACTCCTGGATAAATTTCAACTGTTATTCTTGCTTCATAATTTTCTTCATTTTTTCTTGAAGAATCAATCCAAGTTCTGGGAAGCCTCACATTCTTTCCCCACATACTATATATAGAGAGAAAGCCTTATATTATTGAATATATTTTTATTCAAATTTATTCTACAAAATAATTCTTATATTTTTATTATTTCTTCATTAATTATTGGTTTCCTATCCCTTGTTGGGTGTGACTCCAATATTTTGATTTCATAGCCTTTGTAATTATAAATATCATTTGGATTTATCTTAATTATATTTCCATTTATATTTACTTCAGCCCATTTTATTGTTCCATCTTTTGTAATTTCTTCGTACCATTTCTTATCATTTCTTGATAGTCGTGTAAATCTGTTTTTTGTCTGTATTGCATCTTTAAATGATGCTGGACAAAAATGAACATAAATATTTGAATTTTCTCTTGCCCATTCTAATACTTTTAATGCTGCTTCCAATGAACCCTTAGCAGTAAAGGGCCTATTTTTATCTTCATTTAGACCCATTGATATTAGTGCTCTCGCGTTAGGTTCAACAAATTCCATTTCATCTAGATTAACAAAACTACCTCCATATTTTTCTACAGTTTTAATTATATCAATAGCCCAATTTTCTAGCCCTTTAGCAATAGGTATTTCAGCTCCAACCCTCATTTTTGTAAGCTTAGATGCATAAGATATTGCTATCTTATACTCATCTTTAACTGGATGGAACCTAATTTCGTCTAGCCCTGCTTTATATAGAGAAACTAAAGCATCAGGAGTCGCATATCTTCCGCTAGTATATAAATGTATGTGAAATTCATTTCCGAAATGTTTTTTAAGCATTTTAATTATCTTAATAGTTCTAGGAAATACTACTAATGGGTCTCCTCCAGTTATACTTGCTCCAATAGCTCCCTGTCTTTCTATTTCAATTATCATATCCCTAAGATTTGTTATTCTTTCCTCATTAACATAAATTACATCATGTCCAAATCTGTCTTTTCCAACAGGGCAATAATAACATGAATCTCCGCATATTCCAGTTATAAAAATTACTGATTTTAATCCAGGAAAACAGAGCTCACATCCTTTTTCCATTCTTCCTATTGTTAATCCTATTTTATCGCTTCCCATTATATTGTTTTTCTTTAGCATACCGGACTCCTTACTAAAATTTAATACAGACTGTTACTAATATATACACAGATAAAATAATAAGAATGTATATAGATGTGATTTGATATGGGAATAGTAGCAAGAAAGGTTCAGAGGTTGGGGGCGTCATCTTATGTCATAACTCTACCTCATACATGGATTGAAGCTAATAATATCAAGCCCGGAGATACTGTATATATTGTAGATGATGATAATAAGCTTTCTATAATACCATCTCAGAAAGATGAAGAAAAAAGCAAAACAGTTTATGAGATGGATTTAGGGAAGATACCTATACCAGAAATAGCTTCTCTAGCTATATATTGTCTTTATGTCCATAATTTAGGGGATACAATAATAAATATGGGGCCCATGGGTAAGAAAGGAGTTGAATCGGCAAAGCAGGCAGCCCTTTCACTTTTAGGCTTGGACGTGTTTGAATTGGGAGAATCTAGAATTATGATAAGACCTGTTATAGATGATTCTAAAATTGAAATAAAGCAGGTAATAAAAGGTCTTGGTATGATTGTTTCAGATATAACAGGCATTTTAAGGGATGCATTAAATGGGTTAGATGTAACTCAATCTTTGCAATTGAGTCAAAAAGATTTACTAAAGTATCAACATTTAGTTGAAAGACACGTAGTAGATACAATGTTACATGGAAAAAGTGATGTTAGATTACATGCATTAGTTTTGGGTAGTGGATTATTGGGGGTTGTTGGTTATATAATGTGGGATGCAGCTGATAAAGCTAACAAAATAAAAATTAAATCAGAGGAAATTTCAAGTTTGATTACAAACATAAAAGATATACTTCCTCAATTAGGATCAATAATTGCGCAACCTAGTATTAAGAGAACTCAAGAGTTGTTATTGCAAATAATGGCAATAACGATGGATGTAGAAGAAAAATCTATTAACTCAAAAGATTCTAGAGAAACCATGATTTTAACAAAGGTAGCAGATGCATTAAAATTATTGAATGTAATATTATATGTTATAACATGTAGCGCTGTAACATCTGAAGAATATCTAAGAAAATCTAATTCAACTGTAATATAGATTAATGTTTAAGTCTTGGAGAAGTTATTTTACCAGCTAAAGATCTAGATATAACGAGCTTTTGGATTTCATTAGTTCCATCTCCAATTTCAATCATTTTTATATCTCTATAATATCTTTCTACATTGCTTTCTTTGCTATAACCAAAACCTCCTTCAACTTGCATTGCTAATCTAACTACATCAACACCCCATTTAGCAGTTGCATATTTTGCAATAGAAGACCACATTGGGTAATCAATTTCATTATTATCAATCTTTTGTGCTGCATTATAAATTAACAATCTAGATGCTTCCAATTTAACTTTCATATCTGCAATCATGCTTTGAACCATTTCATGTTCAATAATTGGTTTTCCCATAGTTTCCCTTATCTTAGCATAATTTAGAGATTCATCAAATGCAGCCTGCATTATACCTAAACCAGTTGATGCTGTAATAATTCTACCTTCATTTAATCCATCAATAATTATCTTAAATCCATTATTTACTTCACCAACAATGTTTTCTTTTGGGACTCTGCAATCTTTAAATAGCAATTCACTTGTTCCACTTCCTCTATATCCCATCATATCTAGTTTGCTTTTCTCAATGCAATCCTTATTATCAACAACAAATATTGTTATCCCTTTATGTCTATCCTCTTGCTTACCTGTCCTAGCAGCAACCAAAAAGAAATCTGCATATGTAGAGTTTGTAATCCATGTTTTCCTTCCATTTATAACATAATCATTACCATCAATTTCTGCCTTTGTAGTTATATTAGCTGCATCACTTCCACAACATGGCTCACTTAATGCAAATGCACCAATTTTTCCTTTGCTTAATCTTCCTAAGTATTCTTCTTTTAATTCTTCGCTTGCATAATGAACTAAAGGATATGCTACCATTGTACCAGAAACTGTTGCCATTATAGCAACAGCGCCAGAGGCTCTTGCTAGTTCTTCAACAACTATTGCTGATTCAAGAGTTGACAAATTAGGCCCACCATATTTATCAGGAACCCTTAATGCAAAATAACCCATGTTTGCTACTTGATTCAAAATATCTTCACTAATAAAGTTTTCAGCATCAATTTTTTTAGCAACTGGCATCAATACTTTTTCAGAAAATTCCCTAACTGAACTTCTTAAAAGATCTATATCAGATTTTGCACTCAAATTTATACACCAAATAGTACAAAGCTATTGAAAAATATATATTTTACATTATGAAAAATATAGTCTTTATACTTTTATTGTTTATTATTAAATTTATAAGTAAAAAATATTAATGAGTGGCATTATCTAAAAATATGCGTGGTTAATATGTTTGAAAATGCAGTTATTAGAGAAATTTTGGAAAAATATAAAAGATTATGGGCAATCGGCCATTCAATGGCTTTGATGGGTTGGGACAACGAGACTTACATGCCTCCTAAAGGAAGCGAAGAAAGGGGATACGCAATAGCTGAGATGAGCACATTATATCAAGAAATGTTGCTAAATGAAAGCTTTGTTCAGCTAGTTGAAAAAGGAAAGAATCAGGAAAACTTAAATGATTATGAAAAAGGAGTTGTTAGAGTATTAGATAGGGAAATTTCGATATTAAAGAAAATACCTCCTTCTTTAGTTTATGAAATGTCAAAAACATCAGAAGAAGCATTTCATGCATGGAAATTGGCAAGGGAAAAAAATGATTTCAGCATATTTTCACCATACCTAGAAAAGATAATAAAATTAAATATAGAAAAAGCAGAAAGATTAGGTTATGAAAATGAGCCTTACGACGCATTATTAGATCTTTTTGAGGAAGGTCTAAGAACTAAAGATATAATAGGAATTTTTGATAATTTGAGGTCAAATCTGAGGAGTTTGTTAGATAAAGTTATTTCTCAAAAATATTACTATTTTAATTCACCATTGGAAGGAATTAAATATGAAAGAGAAAAAATGGAGAAAGTAAATAATGAAGTATTGAACTTGCTTAATTTCCCATGGGATAGAGCTAGATTAGATGTTAGTCCACATCCTTTTACTCAGGGTATGGGTATCAATGATGTTAGGATAACAACAAGATATGAAGGATATGATTTTAAGAGATCATTATTTAGTGTAATTCATGAATTCGGTCATGCGACTTATGAGTTGCAAATAGATGAAAATTTGAAAATGACACCAATAGGTGGTGGAGTAAGCTTAGGTATCCATGAAAGTCAAAGTAGATTCTGGGAAAATATAATAGGAAGGAGTTATCAATTTACTCAAGTTATTAAGCCAATATTGGATAAACACTTAGATTTTACAAAGGGATATTCTGAAGAAGATTTGTATAGGTATTTTGCTATGGTAAAGCCAAGCTTAATAAGAACAGAAGCAGATGAATTAACTTATAATTTCCATATATTATTGAGATTTGAGTTAGAAAGACTTATGCTAAAAGGAGAAGTTAAAGTTAATGACCTACCTGAAATTTGGAACCAATATATGGAAGATCTTCTAGGTATTAGACCTAAGTCGTACAGTGAAGGTATATTGCAAGATGTGCATTGGAGCCATGGTGATTTAGGTTATTTCCCAACCTATACTCTTGGAAACATAGTTGCAGCCCAAGTTAGGAATAGCTTATTGAAATCTATTTCCTTGTATGATTTAATATTAGAGAAGAAATTTAACGATATTAAGGCAAGTCTTAGAGAATTGATCCATAAATATGGGTCAACTTATAGGCCTAAAGATCTACTATTAATGAAATTAGGTGAAAGCTACAATCAAGAATATCTTATAAATTATCTAAGAGAAAAATATTTAAAAATATAATAAAAAGTTTAATAATAAATTTAACAACCCTTTTTCTTTGTTTTTGTTGTCTTCTTTTCTTCCTTTTCAGACATTTACTTCACCAAAAATAATTTAAAAAAGGTAGTTTATAAGGAATCATACATAGTAATAAAATAGAAAAATTTTTTAACTTATAATTAAGTATAAAGGGGTGTGGTTTAGGTGGAAAATAATTGTATATATCAAGAAGAAATAATGAAAGAAATGATAGAGAAGAAAGAAAAAATAAAGGATTTGAGAAAAAAGATAGAAGAGACGCAAACGGATATATATCAAATGGAATACATAAAGAATATAATAATAGAATATATGATGACTCATGCAAAGAACTATTACAAATGTTAGTTGAAGTTTCTTCTGAAGAAGCATCATTAACCTTTAAATTATATAAATTAAGAGAAGAAGCAAAGTATTTAGCATTAGAACTCTCGGGTTTATTGTCTCAGTATAAATTATTAGGTGGAGATTATAAAGAGTTTAGAACTATATTTAATTCCATGTTTGAGAAATATGTAGAAGTTAATTAAAAAATTATTAAGTTAAGAGGATAAATACTTATAATCTTATTTATTATTTCCCTATGATTTTAATTCATCAATTATAGACTTAATTTTTTCTTTGTTTTCTTTGCTTTCTTCTCTTAGTGGCATCCTTACAAAACTTTTAATTGGGCTACCTATTAACTCCAAAGCTGCCTTTGTAGCACTTGAATTAGAAAATCCGATATCATAAATTTTTGAGATTAATAATATTTTTTTGTTCAATTCAAATGCGTTACTGAAATTTTTGTTAATAAATTCTTTATATAAATCCACATGTAATTTAGGGAAAGCATTGGCTAGTCCAGAAACAGTTCCATCTCCTCCGATAACTAAAACAGGTAAAAACATTTGAGCCATACCAGTTAAAACATAAAAATCTTTCTTTAAACTTTTTAATCTATCAATTGTTTTCCTTATATAATCAAAACTATCGTAAGTTATCTTAACTCCAATTACATTACTAAATTCTTTAACTAATCTTTCATAGACGCTTATTGGAATAACTGTCCCCGTT
Source organism: Caldisphaera lagunensis DSM 15908 (assembly GCF_000317795.1). Taxonomy (NCBI): domain Archaea; kingdom Thermoproteati; phylum Thermoproteota; class Thermoprotei; order Acidilobales; family Acidilobaceae; genus Caldisphaera; species Caldisphaera lagunensis. The sequence goes on along the minus strand of NC_019791.1, from coordinate 234,361 downwards.
GTATATGGATTATTATATATAATTATGTTTGAATCTAGAGATTCTGCAATTTTAGAAAAATGAAAGTAAAGATCATTTTCTGATAACTTGAAGAAGAATGGTGGCATTATAATTAATCCATCAGCACCATAATCAATAAACTTTTTGCCCAGTGATATTGAGAAATTTGTCACATTTGTTGTTATACCTGGCAATATTGGTACTTTTTTATCAGAAAATTCAATAGTTTTCTTCACCAAATTTATTTGCTCTTCTTCGTTTAAGTGAACAAATTCTCCTGTTGTAGAGTTTGGAAATAGGGCATTTACTCCATTATTAATTGTATAATCGATTAACCATTTTAATCCATTATAATCAATTTCCCCTTTAGAATTAAAAGGGGTTATCATAGGAACAACTACTCCCTTTAATTCCATTTTTCCACCAATTATACTCTTAAAAATCAGGTTAATAAATTAGCTTAGAACTTTGTCTAATTTTTCAATTGGTATCTTTCTTGTATCGATTCCATATAGATACCATATCAAAGAACCCAAGAGACCTAAAATCCAAAACAAAATATCATATAATTGAAATAGAATTATTGTAAAATTAACTGTTAAAATTGTAGAAATAATATAAATAAACCATCCTGATCCTCTAATAAGAGAAATGCTACTAGCTCTTATTTTAGTTGAAAATAGTTCTCCTTCTAATATTAATCTTGAACCCCATGTTAATTGAGTAAATATCCCATTAGTTATTAAGAGGGGGAGAAATATGGAATAATTAACATGAAGATGCATTGCTAGCAGTAAAAATGAAGAAGTAATAATGCCCCCAGCAAATCCAAAGAAAACAAAAGAGTTCCTTTTTATGTTATCAATAATTAAATATCCAATTATTCCACCAATAATATTTCCTAAATTAAAGAACAAAACAATGTATGATGTTAAATTAGGATAATAATATGGTCCTATTACCCAGGATATTAAACCATAGGTCAAAATTGTTGATATTGATATAAATAATAATGATGATATTTTTGTAAGATTTTGATCCTTTATCTTTTTACTTTCACTTTTAATCCATAGGGTTGATTCAGGAAGGTCCTTCCTCAATATATAAGATATTAATAAAGAAATAAACAAAAAAGAGCTTGTTGTAATTTTCATTATTAAATAATATTTAAAAATTATAAATATAAATGATGATATTAATGCCCCAATATTAACAAAGTTCGTAATGAGCATCATTACTTTTCCTCTATCATTACTACTTAGATTTTCAACGCTATATGATATTATTGCAGGTTCATCCCCTCCTGCTATAGAAAAAAGGAGTAGATTAACACCTAATAGGGTTGTATATTGATTGGGAATAAGAAACAACACAATTCCTATAGAAAATAAGATAGGAGTAAAAACTAATATGGGTTTTCTTCCGTAATTATCTGCTAGTCTTCCAAATAATATGTTTCCTAGCAACAATGATAAGGGTGGTGTTATTAGCAAATAGATATCTAAATACTTTGGAAAAGAATTGATTTGAGTTAATAATGCTCCTAGTGTTATGGAAAAACCATAGAGTAATATAGATATTGACATGCTAATAATTGTATATTCTCTTATTTTCTTTTGATTTTCCTTCATCTGGATACCCTATTCAGTTTTAATAAAATCTATAATTTTAAATTTTTAGAAAACGAGCTGACATTTTTTATGCATGGAGTTGTTAATAGTATAAAATTAGAAATATAAATTAGAAATATTTTTGGAATAGCCTTAATGAATTTACTAAACCTTTATGATCCATTGGAGATGAGAAAAGAATTCCATCAACATAATCATTAACTACTTGAATTGATTCTTTTAAATTATCAATATGAATTAATTCTTCTTTTGGTAAATAATTTAAAAGAAATTCTTTGTTTTTATCTGTAAGCATAACAAAATAAATATATAGTTTAGATTTTTGCTCTCTAACCATTTTTGATACCTGTTTTATTTTTTCACTAAACCAAGGCCTAGTAATTAGGTAAAATGAAGCTCTCTTCTTTATCCTTAGTTCTATTTCATCAATGGTTTTGTTTAGATTTAATAATAAGCCAAAATATCCATCTATGTTCATTGATCTAATAAAACCTATCGCATCATCAGGTATGATTTCATCAACTTTATTTCCAATTTTTGGCATATCACCTCTAACCAATAGGAAATGATTTATTTTATTCATTTTAAGAGCTGTAATAGAATTAATCAAGCTAAGTCTATTAATATCATAAAGCCTTATATTTGTTATTATATTAGCTTCTGGAAACTTTTCCTTAATCATACATGATAATATAGAAGATGATGGTGATGGAATTCCTAATGGAGAATCCGGTATGTCTATAAAATCTGAATAATCAATTAACTCCTTTGCATATTTTAGCAACTTCTCCTTATTATTATATGGTGTTAATTCTGCAAGTATTTCTTTCATCTTATTCACCTAAGGCTTTGTGCTTATTAAAAACCCTAATAGCCCCAAAAACATAGCTAAAAGGGAAATATTTTTGTTTTTAGTAGAGATTTGTTTAGTGGGTTTTATAATTGTTATTATTGAAACAGAGAGAAATACCATGTCAACTATAGCTATAGGAATTGAATAAATTAATGGATAAACCTTGCCTAATATAACAGGTATAGGACTTAATAAAATAGCAATAGCATAAAATATAAAAGCAATTATTGCTGCCTTTTTTTCACCCATAATTACTGCAATAGTTTTTATTCCTGCTTTTCTATCACCTTCAACATCAGCAATACCTTTTGTTACTTCTCTTGCAATTCCAGATAAAAATATCATAAGCCAATAAACCATAATGTTAAAATTGAGTTTGCTTATCATAGCCGCCCCATATAATATGGGAACGCCCATAGAATATGCTACCATAATATTCCCTAAAAACCCAGATTTTTTGCCGAACTTATTATAGAAATATGCAATAAAATACGAAATGATAGCTATTATAAATGTTATAATACCTGTTAAAGCTGAAAACAATAATCCTATTATAGAGAATAGATAAAACATTGTGTAAGCATTTCTTATTTTTATCTTTCCAGAAGGCAATGGCCTATTAGGGTTATTAATTTTATCAATTTCTATATCCATAATATCATTAAAAACCATTGAAGATGCTGATATAAAGAATCCTGTTAAAAATCCAAATAACAATGAATATAAGTTAGGCAATTGTCTTCCAGATGCAATGAATGAACCTACAATAACTGAAAATCCTATCATAACATCGTTTAATGGCCTAATTATTTTTATGTAATCTTTTATCATTTTGATCAGCTCATTACTTTTATTAATCCCTCCTAATATTATATTAAAATAGGGATTAAAAATGGAATCTAGCATAGAATCACAAATAGGAAAAGCAAAAGCAAAATTCAAATATCCTGATTCTAGAGTCCTCCGCCAAATGACTTCCACACTAGCTGAGATAGTTGAAGAGGCAAATTTTGAAATAAGTAAAAATGGAGTTAAAGTTGTTGCAACAGATCCAGGAAAAATAACATATTTAGAAATTAACATGCCCTATGAAACATTTTTGGATTACGAAGTTGATCAAGAGACAAACATGGGGGTAAATATTCAATCATTAGACAATATAGTATCAAGGGGTAAAAAAGGTGAAAATGTAGATTTTCTCGTTTCAGATCAATATATATTGATTAAAATTGAAGGAGATGTAATTAAAAAATATTTGATTCCAAATATAGAAGTAGTTATAGATGTTCCAAAGGATATAAAGCTTGATTTTGATTCTAGGGTTGTTATCATAGGAGATACCTTTAAGAAAATATTAACTGATGCAAGCGCTTTTGGAGACGTTGTAGAGTTAGAAGTTGATGAGAATAGTTTTAAAATAAGAGCAAAAGGAGAAGGACCTAAGGCTGAAGTAAATTTATCAAAAGGTTCAAGTTCATTGATTGATTTGGAATCAAAAAAGAAATCTGTAAGCTCGTATGATGTAAATTTCTTAAAGAGTGTTTTAAATCTAGCAAAAATTGCCGAAACAGTAGAGATAAGATTCTCAAGCGATAAGCCTATAGAATTAATTTTTAATGCTCCAGATAAAAGTAAAATAAGGTATCTTTTAGCGCCAACATCTCAATAAATAATTAAAGACTTATCAAATCCAAGTCTACCAGGAAATGGGCTCTTTGGTATTTCATTAATTGGGTCACCACTAGTATAGCATATAGAATTTAATATATTCTCAATATTATTAGAACCTTTAATAATAATACCCTTCTTTGTTTTTCCTATCTTATTAATTATGTTATCTGAGCCAAATACTATAACAGCGCTAGCTCCAGACATCATCTTTGCTATTGATATAGCTTCACTACAGCTTGAAACGCTTGTTGATGCTAAAACTGGTGCCTCAATATCAGTCCATAATATTTCAGAGTTCTTAGTTACATTATCTATAAGGGTTGGTTCAATATATCTTCCGTTTGTTAACCCTCCGGTTAACAATGTACCTCCTTTATAGATAGCATCATTGATTAATTTTGTAGATCTATCAGCAACTTCTTTATTTTTTAATGGCCCTACTTCTTTTCCTTCTAATGGATTTCCTACCAAGGATTGAGAAAATCTATCAGCAATAGATTCTACTATTTCATTCTTTATAGATTCTAATGAAATTAACCAACTAATTGATCCGCATGCCTGACCAGAGTGCTTTAAAGAAAGCTTGGCAATTGAATTTGAAATTAAGTCTACATTTTCTGGTAAATTGCATAAAATTACTGAAACTCTTCCGGTGCAATTGCTAATAAACTTACCTGAAAGTATCTTAAACAGATTTTTATAATTTATTTTCTTACCATAAAAATAGTATGTAAAATCTTCATTATCAAAAAGATCCATATTTGTTAACCCTCGTATAGGTATGAAAGAAATATCATTTATTAATGAAGAATCAGAAAATAAAGAAACTGCAGATAAAGAAGAAATCATAGAGTACGATGATGGCCTTACTATTACAGGTAAACCTGATATTATTGATCTGATAATAGAGGATATCGTAGTGAAGAATGGAGATGTAAAAGAGGGAAATACAATACTAATTCCATTTTCTATTTTTACTTGATTTATTATATTATTAGAATCAGAAACAAAAGAAATTGGACCATCTCTGCTATTCATATCTGAACTTGAAATTAATGCCCATGAGTTTTCCATAATTTTTTCTGCAGATAGAACTTCTTCTCTAGATTGTTCTAAGCTTTTCCCAGTTTCCAATGAGATAATTCTTGATATGTTTTCTTCATATTTTTCAATTTTGCTTGATATTTCTATGATTTCTTCTATTCTATTATAAATACTAAGGGATTTAATATTTTCTGAATTAAGAGAATTATTAACTGCATTTTTAATTTCATTTCTATTAGGTAAAACAAAATAATATGGTTCATCTAAGATATTTTCCTTCCATATCTTTAAACCGATTTCTACGCTTTTTCCATTCATTATAAAAGGGATGCCAGAATTATCGCTCGATAAAAAGTCTGAATTAATTATTTTCATCTCTTTAGTTATTAATCCCATATAATTCACCTAAAAGAAACAGGCTCTTCTGGATATCCCATTTCCTTGCTAATATATACTGCCATGGCAAATAATACGCTACTTAGCCTATTAATTGTTTTAAAAACAATATCATCAAACTTATATACTCTGCTGGCTTTAATCAAATCCCTTTCTGCTCTCCTAACTATGGTCCTTGCAACGTGTAAGGCAGCGGATGGTTGGGGACCTGCAGGCAAAATAAAGTTCTTTAGAGGTGCCTTGCCATAGTATTTATCTGCTAATTCTTCTAGCTTTTTCACGTCTTCTTCTTTTAAAGAATTAATTCCAGAAACATGGAATCCTATTCTAAACGTTAAATATTGCAAATCCTTTAGATCATTTCCTACATCGCTCATATATGATGGTATAAAAGACCTTGCCAAACCTATAAAGCTATTTGCTTCATCTAGTGTTCCAATTAATTCTATTATAGGATGATCTTTAGGAACCCTTGTCTTCAATAGATTGCAATATGTATTACCATCATCACCAGTCCTAGTAAATACGTGACTCAACATATACCCCCATTATATATTTAATTTTGGGATTTAATAATATGATATGTTTGCAGAAATATCATAGTGCGCAGTTAAAGGTGTTGTAGTTTGTGCAAATAGGTAACCCATTCTAAAAGCATAACTTTCCACAAGCATCGTTCTGTCTTGAAGTCTAGACAAATATTCATTTACTTCCTTTGGTATTGATATTCTTTCAATTTGACTTTTATCAGTCCTCAAAATTATTTTTGTGTTTGTTAATTGTAAAATAATATCATTGAGATCAGCTGGAGAATGAGTGCTAAATATTAGACCAACCCCTCTAGCCCTACCTAATCTAGCAATTTTTGATATCATCGCAGAAACCTGTCTTATTGCATCTACATCTTCTTTTACCTTGCTTTCGTTTTGGAAAAATTGATGAGCTTCATCTATTACTACCATAATGTTTGGGGTCTCATTTCTTTGTGTCCATGACTTCTGTTTCCATGAAATTAACTTATCAAGAGTTCTATATGTAACTAACCTTAAAGGATCTAATCCGATCAAATCGAGGTTCCATTTCAAATCTAATACTATTGGTATATTTTCTTCATTTGCTATATTTACTATTGTTTCCCAATTGGGTTCATTTAATGGTATTAATTTATTGTTTTGTGGAATAATAATATCAACTATTTGAGATTCAATCAATGAAGATATTCTTCTATATAAAGCCTTAATAGTTTCTTCATGCGGTCTTGCCCTTTGTAGAGATTCAATGTATTCTTCAACCGCATCAAATAAAGTTAAATTATAATTACCTATTTTCATATTATGTAAATCTAGATTAAAATCTCTACTTATCGAAACTATATATGGATTTATATATTCAAGGGCCTGCTCTAATATATCATCAAGTTTCAATCCATAATTATTTTTGTTTAATTTATAAATAGATTTATCCATAAATACTGATAATGCTCCATAAATAGCCTGTATCGGAGGATATACCTTATGTTTTCTTTTAAAGTTTTCTCTCATTTTCTTAAGCAAATCTTTTGCTAATAAAGTTATACCAGGTAAAAGGGGAGATAAATTATCAGTGCTGGTTTCTAATGTGTTTATTACATATGGAACAAATATTAATTTAAATGGATAATCGGTTTTTAAAATGATAGTATTATCTCTAACAATTAAATTGAAATCAACCTTATTGTTTTGAATAAATGGAGAAAATGTTTCATTAAAATATTTCTTAGCTATATCAATTAATACTTCATTAATTCCCTCTCTTTCCTTTTCAAATTTTTGTTGGATTAAATCAAAAGAAATTGGAACAACTGATATTATACCATCTAATTCCTTAACGTTTTTATAACAACTGTTTAAAATTTCTTCTGGTATTGGTTTTATATTATTTGAAATAGGTAATTGCACAAAGTCTTGATTTGAATCTATTATTATTGAAATTGGGTGCTTTTCTAATTGATTATACATGCTTGCTATCATGTTTTTTAGCAATGTAGTTTTTCCACTCCCTGTTGTGCCTAAAATTAATATGTGATGATAAACTGTGTGCAATGGTAACTTAACTGGTATTTGACCATTCTTAACTAATCCAGAAGGTGTGCTTAATGCCCCAATTGTTATGCCTTCCTGTGGTAAGTCTAAAAGCCTAGCTAAGACTTCTGGATCAGGATCTATTACTGGAGATTGAGGTTCAATACTTTTTGTTGCAGGTCTTGGGTTTTTATCATTTTTATTAATTTCTAATACAAGTTCTCCCTTAACAATCGTGTTTGTTATTAGTCCTCTAGGCTCTATGCTATTAACTATTTGACTTATAGGGGGTTCTAGACCAATAGCTGCTAATTCATCTTTCCTAATTATACTTTTAATTCTTATTAAAACAAGTCTCATATCTTTTGGATCTATAGCAACAAGATAGTCCCCAACTTTATGAAAAGGGGCATCGTTTTCAGAATAATACGTTGAAGGGTCTATAATAAAATCTACTTCAGAGTTTTCTTCTACTCTTACTTCCCCATATCTAGAAATCCTTCCTATTAATTTACCATTTTTCTCTGCTTCCTCATAAGCTTTGGAAAGAAGTTTTTCAATTTTTTTAACTTGATCTTCTGCGTTATTTAAGATTTCTTCATTAAGTCCTACGTTTTCCTTTTTATCCATGTTGCTTCAGCCTCTCTGAGTGTGTCATAAGATATTGGTGCTCCCCTTCCTACGATAGTATTTATAAAGAGATCTTTTAAAATTTGGGTTATCATTTTCCCTCTTTTATCACTATATGCAATAGTTATTGATTCATTGCTTTGTTTAAAAATTGAATCATTTATTAATATTTGAACTGGTTCTAAAGAATAATTGTTGTTTAATATATCTAAAGTTTTTTCAGTATATTCAAGTCTAAAAATTCTTCCTTTATTTATGCTTTGATACCTACTGGGAGGGATTAATACATATTCAACGATTTTATCTAATCCATTTGATCTAACCTTAATTTTCGGTGTAGTTAATATTTTCCCATAATAATTATTATAACAATTAGAATAAAGCATTTTTTGTATTATTAATGAATCATTTAGAGTCTCATAATTTCCAATACATTGACTTAAAATATTTGAAAAGTCTTGAACGTTTGTTAAAATTTTGCTTCTTTCTATTCTCTTTACTACTCCAATTACCGGTATCCCTTGATTTTCTAGTATTTCTATTTCATTTGATCTATTTTTCATTAGATTTGATTTTATATAATCATTTTTATTATCCAATAAATAAATTGGGCCATCTAGCAATAAAACAAATTTCTTCCCTTTTCTTTTAAAGTAATTTCCTAAGGCAAATGATGGTTCCTTAATTCCCCATGATTCTAAACTAAGCCTAGAATAATCCATAATTTTAGATAAGTCATCTTCATTATCTAATGATCTAAATTGCTTTATGTATTCATTAGAATAGTCAGATACATTTAAATCATCAGATGCAACGTATATGAAAGGTTCAGGATTTATTGGTATATATGCTAAGTCTCTATATAAATATGGCCAATCGCTTAATTCAACAGGACCTTGGCCTGATATAGAGACTGCAGAAATAATTATGTCAGCAATTGGAGTTATTATGGCTCTACTGCTTGAATCCAATCCAATTACAAATAAATTTTTATCATTAACAATTTTTTTACTGTTAAAAAAACGAGAAGAATATTCATATAATTCTGCTTTGGTTTCGTTTTCATTTACATCCTCTTCAATAATATCTTTTAAAGTAAGAAGGAATCTTTTTTTGCTATAAGAAGTTTTGTAGGAACTTATTATATCATTTCCAAGGCTATTTATGATCTTTGTTGGCATATCTAAATTCAATTTCATCGCCTATCACTTTATAATATTATGCGTATTACCATATATATATTTAATAAATTGAAAATTAGAAAAATTATGATCATATAGATGAAGTTAAATTTAAAATGAAATATTCAAGCATCTTGGAAGGAAGAAAATTATAAGAGACAAAAAATAATAGTAAGTCTAATTTATTTAATGTACCTTAACAAAAAATTTTTATAACCGCACTAAAAACAAATGAAAAAGGAAAAAGGTGGGTGTGTATTGATTGGGAATTTTAGGTCTATTTCAAAAGGTGTTGTTGCTGCTATAGTAATTATTATAATAATTGTTGCTTTAGTAGGAGTTTATTATGCAATCAAAAAACCTTCTGTAGTAACTACAACAAGTTCTACTATTTCCACTACTACAACTACAACAAGTTCTACTATTTCCACTACTACAACTACAACAAGTTCTACTACTACTAGCTCCCCTATTTCTGTGACAGTATTAAGTCCTGTAGCTCCATCAAGCTATACAACAGTAGCAGGAACACCAATTAATTTTGTATTATCATCATTTACTCCATCAAGCAATAGATATGCATTATTCTATGCAGGTAATGGAACTGTTATTAATACAACAAGCCAATATGAAAGTGTTAATTATACATATCCTGGACATTATTTGGTTTATTATGAAGTATATCAAAATGGTATGTTGATAGGCTCTTCTTCAACAAATCTGATAGAAATAACCGTTGCACCTAATATACCTTCTTCATTGTCTGGATTAGTTTCTGTTCCAGTTATAACATTTAATACAACAGATAATCCAACAGCACCAATATTTACAGTAGGAGAGAAGATATATTTGATAGGAGGTTTCTTACAACCACCATATGGTCAAAATATGACAATATATGAATATATATGGAACTTTGGTAATGGAACCTCAATAACTATACCAGCTATAAACTCAACAGAGTATGCTTTGCAAGTAATAAAAATAGGATCCGGGAATCTGACTTATATAGAACCAAAAGTTAATCCGATTAAGATATCATACAATAAACAAGGATTGTATGCGATCTCATTAACTATTGTTACTAAAAACATTTATACTAATGGTACTTATAATTATACAACAATCCAAACCATAGCTGTACAATCTTCACAATATCCTTACTCTATATTTAAACCATTAATTCAAGTTCCAAATCCCGGTACAATAATTGTTGCAGAAAACCAGCCAGGTGGACCATTTAGTTTTGATCCACAAATTGACTATGAAAGTGTTGGAGCCGAAATCATGTATAATATATTTTCTACTTTAGTAACATATAATGGAAATAATATGACTTCCTTCTTACCAATGGCAGCTGAATATTTACCAACAGTTGGTAATTGGTCACAAAGAAATCTTTATGGGGGTATTGCACCAAATTACTCTGTTTATACCTTTAAAATAAGGCCAAATCTTAAATTTAGTAATGGGGATAATTTAACTGCGTATGATGTATGGTATAGTGAAGTAAGAGATTTGTTGTGTGCAGGAGGGACCCCATTTACTCCAGGCTGGATTTTAGCTCAATTCCTAATTCCAAATTATACTCCAGGCTTGTCTATTGTGACGTCTCCCAACGATACTGAAGGATTTAATGAAATAATGAATGCAATAACTTATGATAATCAGACAAATACTGTTACATTTCATTTAGTAAAATCGGCACCTCCTACAATATTTTACGTTGCGTTAGGTGATATTGAGGGACAAGGAATTTTAGATGCAAAATGGCTTGAGCAAGTAGGTGCTGGCATAAACTTTACACCTCAAGGATTTTACAACTATGAGAGTGAATGTAATTTAGGTAATTATAATACACAAGTTCAATGGGATCCAATATCTTCAGGTCCATATATGATAAAATCATATGCTCCCGGAGAAAGTATTGTATTAGTTCCAAATCCGTATTATCCAGGATTACCAAATATACCAAAACCAAATAACACTGTTATAATATATTGGGTAAAGGATCCAAATACTGCTTATGAGATGTTCGCATCAGGTCAGGCAGATATTGTATCTAATATGCCTCCACAATATATTCCATCGTTTTTAAGCCTGGAAAGCAAAGGGCAGGCAGTTATATATCAATTCCCGACATTAACAAATTGGGTTTTTGCCTTTAATCCTAATGTAAATGTACAAATGCTAAAACAAATTAATCCATTATATAATATGCCATCTTATTATTTTGCAAATCCATTAGTTAGAGAGGCATATGCTTATGCTTTTAACTATACTGAATTTATCAATGATATTTTAGGAAATTCAATATATCATGTAACTTTTGGTATTCCTTATTGCGGTGGTATTCTGCCTGGTTATCTTTATTATGTTCCACCATCTGAGTTATCTGGTTGTCCAACGTTTAACTTAACATATGCCAAAGAATTGCTAATAAAATCTGGAATGTATAACGTAAGCGTTAACTTCCCTGTATTTATTCAGGCAGGAGATACTCAGATATATACCGCTGTTTTAATGTGGTCCCAGGCATTGCACAACATAGATCCTAATATTAATATAATACCGACTTATATTCCATGGAGTTTAATGAATGCATATATGTCTCCTGGATATAACCCAATGCCAATTTACTTTGTAGCATGGATTCCAGATTATGCTAGACCTGATGATGTATTTTATGGTTTGTATCAATCAAGTGGTTGGGCTACATACGCTGATAGCTTTAACCCATCCTATTTTGAAAACGTAAGCTCTTATCTAAATTCAACTGGCGAAATAAACTTGGGAGCTCTTATATATAATGAAAGTATAGCTGATCAAAAATTAAATATCTTAATACAAGAAGCCGATCAAGCCGAATTTAATGGATATCCAAATGCATCATTGCTATTTAAGGAGGCTGAACAACAAGCTGTTAACTTATATATGTATGTATATTTATATATACAGGGAGGATTTTGGATAGTGAAGCCATATATACATCCATATCAGAACAATATTGCGTTACAAGAAAATCCGCTTGATTGGGGGGGAGGGGCTGGAGATTCATTCTATCCATGGTGGGTGAAAAGCTAAGTGACTGCAGAACTATCAAAACTAAGTATTGAAGTATCTTTTTCAGCATATAAGCTTGTTAAGGATATATTAAAAGTTGAACCTGGAGAAGAAGTAATAATAACAGCTGATACAAGATCTGATATGAATGTTGTTAATGAAACAGCTAAAGCAGTTAAATTATTGTCAGGTAAACCTTTAATAGTTGTTTTTGAAAGTCCACCAGAAGTAGGCCATGCTGCTGAAAAATATATACCTGTAAGTAGTCTATCATCATTAATGGAATCTCCTGATGTATGGATTGAATTCAATAAATCTTGGCTGCTATATTCAAAGGTATATGAAAAAGCGATATCTAATGGAAAAACCAGATATATGTGTCTTGTTGGAATGGACTCAGATATGATGGTTAGAACTATAGGAAGAGTTGATATAAAAAAGATTTTTGAATTACAAAACAAGTTAGCAGAGATTACTAAAAAATCGTCCAAAATGAGAATAACAAATCCCAATGGTATGGAAGTAACTTTTTCTAACGATCCAGAAAGGCCTGTTTTAGTAGAAGGAGAAGTTAATGGCCCAGGAGAGTATATGTTACTAGGTCAAGTTGATTGGGCTCCAATAGAAGATAGTATTGAGGGTACAATAGTTTTTGATGGATCGGTGTGGCCTCCCGAAAGTTTAGGTTTATTAAAATCGCCAATCAAATTACATCTAGAAAAGGGATATATAAAGGAAATTGAAGGAGGATATGAAGCTAAAATATATGAAAGATGGCTGAAATCTTTAAATGACAGGAATATGTTTAGAGTTGCTCATATTTCTTATGGGGTTAATCCTGGTGCAAAGCTTACAGGAAACATATTGGAAGATGAAAGAATATTTGGAGCAGTTGAATGGGGTTTAGGCAATCAATCACAAACATTTAAAGGAAAACTAGGATCGGCGATATCTCATTCGGATGGAATTTCCCTATATCCAACAGTATGGGTTGATACAACTAAATTAATAGAAAATGGAAACTTTGTACATGAAGATTTAAAAACCATTATAAACTCACTTATTGTTGGGTGAATAACATGTTAAAATTATCGAATATAGAAGATGCAAAAAAACTAGTTTTGGGTGCAAGTTTTTTAGCAACTGGTGGTGGTGGAAATCCTAATCAAGGATTAAAAATGCTTTCCAAGGCCTTAGATCATGGTCCAATAGAAATAATAGATGTTGAAGACCTACCAGAAAATACAATTATAGGTGTACCATATTTTGTTGGTAGTGTTTCATCAAAAGAAAAAGATTTTAGTGAAGATATAATTATTGAAACCGTTAATACCTTAGAAAGCATTGTTGGAAAGAAGATCTCTGCTCTTGCAGCATCGGAAATAGGTGGAGGGAATACACCCATTGTTTTTTACATAGCTTCTAGACTTGGAGTTCCAGTTATTGATGGGGATTTTATTGGAAGAGCTGCACCTGAGCTTGACCAGTCAACAGCCAATGTTATGGGATATCCTTTATATCCATCTGTCATATCTACAAATGATGGAGATCTTGTTATAGTAAAGAAATATGCCAATACTTCCCATTATGAACATATAGCAAGACAAATATCTGTAGCAGGTGATAATTCTGCGTTTGTAATAGATACACCATTATCATCGATTGAGACAAAAAAATCAATAGTAAGAAAGACTATTTCACTATCAATAAAAATAGGCGAAAAAATATATGAGGCAAAAAATAAAAAACTTGATCCCATAGATGAAGTTGTAAAGCTAACAAATGGCTTCAAAATTTTGAGAGGAGAAATAACAGATTATCACTTAGAAGAAAAGGAAGGTTTCCTTATAGGAGAAGTAACAGTTAAAGGCCAATTTAAAAATAAAGAAATAATCGCAAAAAGCTGGATTAAAAATGAGCATATATTATTAAAAGTAAATGATAAACCTGCCGTATTTCCACCAGATCTCATTATATTTGCTAGAGATGATGGAACACCTTTATTAAATTATGAAATAGAAAAAGGTATCGTTGTAAATATAGTTTCCATAAGAGCCCCAGAAATTTGGAGGACTAAGAAAGGATTAGAAATATTTGGACCTAGACATTTTGGATTTGATTATGATTATATACCTGTTGAAGAATTAATAAATCATTTTTAATTTAATTATTTTTAATAATATTAATTTATAATAAGCATGTTCTAGTAATAAAGAATGCTTATTCATTTTTATAATTTTTATTTGAATAGTGATATTCTTTGAGTGATGCTAAAGACTTTTGCCCTACACTCTATTGAGGAAGATTAATAAATAGTAGGTGGCCAACAACAATTAAAAACACCTTCGTTAGAGTAGAAAAAGTAGGTTTAATTCTCTGCATACTTGTTATTAAGATGCCTGATTGATCAGAATCAATGAAAGGAATATGAAAAGTCCTAAGAGGATCGTGACCTTTTAGAGTATGGAGAAAGTCATAGATTTATGCCCATTTATTAGTTTCGTTTAATTTTTTTATTTATAAAATAGAATATTGTTTATTATTTATTTTCAAATAAAGATTTAAAATCTATTTTATATATCAACTAACAGGGATCAATATGTATAGCAAAAATAGAAAGAATGCATATATAATTATAATAGTTGCTTTAATTTTGGCAGTTATATTTTTCCCATTTATGGCAAAAATTAATAGCGTTGTATCAACAAATGAATCATCAATGCTGCCTAAAAATGTTGAAAGTATTGAGGTAATGAATATTGTTAATAAAGAAAGCAATTCAAGCAACCAAAGCAACGTTATTTATTTGATTTCAGGTGTGCCAATAAACATAGAAACATATTATAAACTAAAAGGTATTAATATAAGAGGTGAGAGCTTTCTTAAAATACTTAACACAACATATAACGATATTGAAAATAGCTCAAGTTTTTTGTTAAATACTAGTATACAAATATCTAATGGGATAAAGAACCTTTGGAATGAAACTATTAACTTAACTGAAAAACTTAATTCATTAAAAGATAGTATATTGCAAATTTCATCATTAATAAGAAATTCTGATTATATTTATTACAACTATTATCAAACAGGTGAAAATCTTAGTAAAGCATATTCCGAAATCATATCAACCCTTATTCTTTATGGAAATAATACAAAAACTATTTCATCATTATATGAGCAAATATATTTCAATGCATTGAGATCTGAATATGCGTTGTACAACAAAACAAATGCCTATGAAACAATGAACTTAACAAAACAAGATATACTAATAGTTTTAGAAAATTCACCATATATAAATAACATATCATCACCTTCACCCTTATTAATAGAGGCATTATTTAAGTATGTTTTGTTAAATGGTGGACCAAAGGCATTTAATAATATGATGGCCAATAATTTCACATACCAAGTTATTTATAATGAATTAAACAGTAGCAATGAATTAAGCGCTGTTCCTTTACTAAAAACATATGGCAATGAATTTTACAACATTTCATCCAAATATCCAATAAACTTTATTATAAACAATTTAACTTTACAGAACCAATACAAGCTATATTATATGCTAAATAGTATATCAAACTATTCTAGTATTGAAACATTTAAAGAAATTTTATCATTTATACCTATAGAAAATGAGGAAGAATCTACTATAATTAATGGTATAGGAATGCAATATGCCATAACAGGTTTTAATAATAGTAAATTAGGTTCCATTGTTCAACAAACAACATATGATATTTTATCTCAAAGGCTACCAAGAGAAATTGCAATCGGCCTTTCATCATTTATATCTAATGATAGCTTTAATGCAGAGATCGCATCAATTTATGCAGCAAAGACGATTCTGTATTATTTGCCATCATCTTATCAAAATTATTCCAAATTAATATCAATATATATACCGAAAAATTTTGTTGGAATATGATCCAAACGTCTCATTAATATTATATAACAATATAACGAAAACAGAAGTAGTTTCTGCAGAATTAATATCCAACATAAGCAATACTAATCCTGATATAGCTATCAAATTGATAAGAGGTGAAAATCCATATTATTTATCTTTATCTCTTATAAACCAAAGTATTAATAACAGCAAGTTAAGGTTATTAATTAATGAGTTAAATTATTCAATGCCAATTTACAATTACTCTTCATTAATTAAAGAAATGCCTTATTTATTAAATAGTACACTTTTAAAAATGGGATTTACAAATAATATTACCCCAATTTTAACATCATCTACAATCAATGTTATAACAAATATATCAAGTTTTAATAATGAAGTCATTAATATAACCCAAATCTTGTTTAATAAGACTTATAATAAAGTTATAAACAAAATTAAAGGGTTATTAATTCAGAATAACTTAGATGGGTTTGCAGTATTTTTATCAAACAACCTTTCATATTCCCAAGCATTAAAAATGGAGAAAAATTTGAGTAATGATTTAAGATCAAAAGGTTTTGGAAATGCAAGTATATTATTGACAGGCACTCTCATACTTAATTACCAACTTCAAAATTCATCAATCAAGAGCATAAGCCAAAGCGACTTTATTAGTACATTACTTGTTGTAATAATTTTAGCAATAGTATTGGAAAGCATAGTTGCAATAGCAATTCCCTTTACAGGCATAGGCCTAGGATTAATCATTGTATTGGGCATCGGTTATCTATTGACATCGCATGGCATTTTATCACTAAATTCAATAAGCAGAACATTAATGTATTTGGCAGGCCTAGGATTAGGTATAGATTATTCAAGTTTAATATCAAGAAGATTTAGGGAAGAATTTATAAAAACTGGTAATTCAAAAATAGCAGCTGAAAATGCAATAAAAAGAAGCTGGAAGGCTGTAATTACTGGAGCATTGACTGCTGCTATAGGTTTTGGGTCAATGTCTCTAGCAACAGACTTTCCATTTTTGGCAAGTCTGGGAGAAGCGGTACCAATATCGATAATAATTATTATGATAATCAGCTTAACTGTTATACCATCATTACTATCAATAATAGGTGGCAACAGAATTGTTTGGTGGCCATCAAATATAAAGAAGAAACAAATTGATTATAAAAATAATGATCGTAAATATGGAAGATCAAGGAAAATTGCTGAAAGGTCTGCAATAATTTTAGCAATAGTTGTAATTTTATTAATACCATCATTATATGTTTATACAACATTCAAGGGTAGCTATGACTTTACATTGATGATGCCTCAAAATTCCCAAGCTGTTGATGCACTTCATTACTTAACTAATAATTATGCATCTGGTATAATATATCCTGATTATATAATTGCACCTAATACAACAATATTAAATGAAATTAATCAGTCAATATATAAGCTAAGCTGTGTTCAATCTACTCAGCTATTAAATAAAACGGAGCCCATTTTGCAGGTTACTCTCTCAGTTTATCCACTAGGTAGCAGTGCAATTTCATGTAAAAATACTATAAGAGAAATATCTAAAAATATATCAAGCCAAGCTATGGTTGGAGGAGAAGCTGCAATAAATTTAGATCTCAAAAACATTGTATACCATAGCTTTTATCATTTAGTTTATCCAATAGCAATAATATTGATGTTTATTGTTCTCTTAATATTCTTCGGTAGTGTTCCAATGTCTTTAGCTGCGCTAGGAAGTGTTGTATTTTCAGCAATATTTGGAAGCACAATAGCTATTGAATTATATCGCTTTTCTGGTATTACATTACCTTGGTATTTACCAATAGTTGTTTTTACCGCAATTTTAGGTGTTGGTATGGACTATAACAGCTTTATAATAAATAGGATAAGAGAAGAGAGTGAAAAAGTTGATGTAAAGGAAGCAGTATCAAATGCTATGAGTAGAATGAGTGTTTTAGTAATAGGATTATCAGTAATAATGGGTGGTGCTTTTTCAGGTTTGCTCGCTTTTTCTGCACCAGGTTTTAGAGGTATGGGGATAGCATTGATGAGCGGAGTAATTATAGCTGGACTAATGGCATCTTTTCTTTTCACTCCCTCAATAGCATATTTATTAGGAAAATATGCATGGTGGCCATCAAAAATTAAGAAAAACGATTAAATTTTTTAATTTTATATTAAGGATATAAGTAATGAATAGAATATCTATAAAACGATTAAATTTTTGTTAAATAGATATATGCTAAATTTCTATATTAGCTATATATAAACAAATCGATTTTAGTAAATAGGAAAAATTAAGCTAAATGGAAATAGTAATCGGATTTTATGGAAATATTGTTTTGATTTAACAATATTAAATAACAATTTGTGATATAAAAATCATGACAATATAGCAATTATGAATCCTCACAATCTTTGATAACATCAAATAAAAATACAATCATGAATTTATAAAAATTCTTTATATATCTTTTATTAGTTCTATATTGTTAACCGGGGAGTTAACACTAATACATATACACATGTTTTATATGTTTTTTATCTTTCACTTTAAGAGCGTGCATAATCCTTTATCAATTTTATTACTAGACATACTTCCGGTAAGTTTAGATAAAATTTATAATTATTATACTTAAAAATTGTTTTCGTATAAAAATATTAGTTTTTATAATTATATAATTAATTTGGACTTTAAAGGTGGTCTTATAATGGAATTTCATAAAGCCGTTAAAGATCTAATTTCAATCCTTTCCGAAATTTCAAAAGAAAGACCTTATTTGGGTATAGAATTTTCAAATTATTCGGAAGCCTCAGAAATATATGAAGTTGATAAAATATGGGACTGTGATGATTTTAAAACCTTCTCATATTTAGATTCATCATCAAGAGTTTTAAGTGTTAGAGGAGCAAATATCTACATATCTTCATTATATGCAAATGATAATGGAAAACATATTATGATACCTTTGCAGGCATCAATCCCGTTTATGGCTATAAAAGGAGATAGAGAAGTTATTGATAAAATTAAATCTAGCTATCTATCAAGTTTTGTTATAACTGAAAATATAAACGGTTTTAGATATGATGAATCATATAAAGACGATAACAT
This sequence comes from Caldisphaera lagunensis DSM 15908, assembly GCF_000317795.1. Lineage (NCBI taxonomy): Archaea > Thermoproteati > Thermoproteota > Thermoprotei > Acidilobales > Acidilobaceae > Caldisphaera > Caldisphaera lagunensis. The sequence continues at coordinate 214,798 of NC_019791.1, read as the reverse complement.
TTTAGATGAACTAAGGATTAATCTAGAAAATCATGTAATAAATTCATCCAACAATATAATGATAGTTGATGGTCCAGTATTTCCCGGACCTTATCTTCCTATGGTTGGGGAGCCTTATAGGTCAACATATGAAACACTAATTTTAAATAGAAAAACAGATAATTTAGTTGGTATTGTGAAAAGGTTAAATTATTCAAGAAAATTATCTAGAGTAAGGGGTTTATGGAAATTCAATGATAATGCAACAGATGATGTCATAACAATGTATCTAGGCAAAAATGAAATCATATATGTATCACCTATTTATGAAGAAAAGGTAGAACTTACAAATAAATCCTTAAAGAGATACATGGTTTATTGCAAAGTTAGAGATTCTGTTTTTAGGGTAGAAAGCCCTGATAAAGAAATGCTCTGTAAAGGAGTTAAAACTGCAATAAACCATTCTTCATACAGAGGAATACCAACATTTATCGAATCAGCTGACAAATTAAGTAGGAAACTGGGCGCATCCGCATTTTTAATTTCATTCATATATGCAAAATCCATGATTGGTGTTAATTATGAAGATTGGTTAAATTATCAGAGAGCTTCTCTAGAGGTGGAAGAATGAATGAAAACGAAATAATTGAAAAAGCAAAAGAAAGAGCAAAAAAATATGGAGAAGTTGTTGGTTTAGTATCTAGGGTTTCTCCAATTTCTCATGGAACAGAGAATAAAGAAATAAAAGCTGATATACCATTTGATGTTTATTTAAATAAAAAATTTTTAGTTGGAACCTATATAGGTATTTCAATCCCTATCTCTGAAACATTAATATTGGGAAGGATTAAATCTGTAGAAAGGTCTGATATATTAGCTATATCAAAAATACCAGCTTTATCACCTATGGAGGACTTTTCAGCAATAACAACACCTCTATCTTTAACTATTGAATTGCTTTCAGAAAAGGTAGGAAATGATATAGTACCACCATCATCTCCAATTGATCCCCAAAGTCCAATATTTATACCAAATCAAGAATTTCTAAGAGAAATGCTAGGTCTTCTAGACGATGGAATTGAAATAGGTTCTTTAATGGAGGGATATAAAAAAATTGATGTACCTGTTAAGCTCACATATGAAATGCTTAGGCATCATATCCTAATTGTTGGTACAACAGGTGCAGGTAAGACGAATTTGTTAAAGATTATAATGGCTAATAGCAAAATACCATTAATAGTTTTTGATATTCAAGGTGACTATGTAAAATCAATGGCTGAGATTGGAGGATATATTTTGTTGCCTATAACAAGAGATTACAATAAAAAAGTCAATGAATTAATTAATATCTTTCTTTTTAGAAGTGGGCTTAATGATTATAGGATTAAGGAAAAAATAGATGATACCCATTTTATATTAAGTAATGGTGAAAAAGAATTTCATTTAATAATTTCTGGTTTCAGATTAGCAAATACCTATTATTTGTTACCTGATGTTACGCCAATATTTTCACAACAAGGAGCACAGTTCTTTAAACTTATAACTCAGAATTGTAAAACAGATATTGATTCATGGGAGAAAGAGTGTAAAAAATTTTTAAATAGCTATAACTTGCATGAATCTACAGAAAAAAATATATTAAGATCTGTAATAAGTTTGGAAAATACAGGATTACTTGATATAAAATTAGAAGGCAAATTATATTTGGATGAACCAAAATATTCGGAATTAATAAATAAAAAGACTGTTGTAGATCTACGTTTTGCATTAGAGAGAGGTACTCTTAGCTCAACAACTACTGCATTTATTATAGCTGAAAGAATATTTAATATTATTGATAATAATTATAAAACCGATGGAAAAGAAACACCTTTTATTTTTATATTTGATGAAGCTCATGAATATTTTCCTCAAGGCGGAAGAGAAGAAGAGAGTAAAGAAGCGCTTGAAAGGTTAATAAATAAAATAATGAGATTGGGTAGGGTAAGAGGTATTGGAACAATACTTGCAACTCATAGGCCCACGGATCTTAATGATTTAATCTTAACCCTATCAAATAGCAAGATAGCATTAAGGGCAGATGAAGATGCATTAAGGAAGATTGGAATGGAAGAATACTCAAAAAGTTTGATGGCTTCCCCTCCCGGATATGGTATATTAAGAACATTCTCATTAAAGGTGCAAGATTTAGTCTTTAGAAGTAATAAATTCTAATATTTTCTTATAATGCTTTATTTTTTAATTTATATCAATTTTTATGATAAAATACTAAATTATCAACTTTAATTTAGTTAATAGCTAAGAGAATTCTATCATGAAAATTAAAATTAGTTATAACAATGATAAATAAAAAATAATATATCAAAAATGTTTCTATTGATATCCCCATACTATTTAATAAGGAAAATCAATATGTTTTAGAAAGTTCTCTATAACCCAGAAGAGCATAAATGTCAGCAATAAGAATAAATATGACCCCAATCAAAATTATTGTTGTTAATCCACCATACCAATACCAGCTAGATGCTTTTTGAAATTCTTCATTAGAGATATTGCCTAAGTTATTTTTAATGTTATCTGCTAATGATGAATATACATTTCTATAAAAATATCCTGAAGTAATAGATGCTATATATATTAATATGAAAACAACTATTATTGTTGAAGTTATATGGCCTGAAAAGATTCCTAAAGGTGCCACTGTTATTACTAAGATAGATATTATGATACCTGCTACAACTGCATATAAAGCATTTTCAAATATATATTTATTATTAAAAATCTTTGAAAAATCATTTAATGCTATTAATATTAAAATAAACCCTATAAACAAAAGGAATCCACCAATAAATGGAATAAAACCTAAAAACATTAATACGGATCCATAAAATCCATAATTTGCTGCATCATGGATTTCATATTTTCCGAGCTGATTTCCTGTATTTTGGGATGAATTTAATGAATTTAATCTATCCATATGTTTATCTAATGCGCTCAGTTTTCTCTTAATCATATTTCCGCCATGAATAAAAAATGTTATTTTTAAATTTTATATCTTTATGTATATTAAATATATAAATTTAAATTTATTATAAACAAAATAAATCGCAATAATTATGATAAATTAGTAAAATTAAAATCAAACTTAAATCAATATTTTTGTACAATTTTTAATACTAAATTTTATTATAAATTTTCTTTTATTACATTTTTGGTTAAATCCTTTGTATGAAAATCTTATAGCTTGATTCTAACATAAGAACCTATAACTCAACATATTGAATTAATCTTAACAAAAGAATCATCAATCTCATAATTATATACTAATTGCTTGGCTCAATAAAAGGTTGATACGATATAATGCGTGTTATATCAAAAGAAGTTCCTTCAATATCCCCTTACAATGATAATTCCTATATATAAATTTAATATATTAAAAAAAAAAAAAGAAATGTAAATTACTTGGACCTGATTTAACAATATGAATTAATCTTTCAAATGTCAGAGGACTTTTACTATTAAGGTTAAAACATTATCTAACTGTATAAATACTTTTATATAAGCATTTACCTACTATAAATTGGTGGGATAATGGATGTAACAAAAGATAAAGAATTATCATCCCTATTGTCTGAATTAAGTGAAGAGAATTCAATTAAATTAATGAAAAGGTTTAACAAAATAATGAGATGGGTGATAGCTGATTTTCCTAAGTTTACTTCTCATAAATATCCAGACAAACATGGTTTAATTTATTTTGACGGTAAAGAAGAGCGCAAGTACACATATAAAGAGCTTGATAGCCTCTCTAATAGATTTGCGAATTTTTTAATAGAAAATGGATTAAACGATTATGATAGAGTTGCATTGCATTCATTTAATAGCGATTATTTTGTTATTTCAATGTTTGGTACATATAAAGCTAAAGGGGTCTTAGTTCCAATAAATTATTTGTTAACAGGAAAAGATGTTGTTTATCAGATTAATAACTCCGAATCCAAGTTTTATATATTAGATGATGCCTTTTACGATCAAATAAAAGATGTATTATCTGAGTTTAATTTTGTAAAAAAATATGTTGGGATTAACCAAAGGAATAAAATAAAAGATAACAAGTTTATTGATTTTAAAAATATAATTAATTCCTACACAGATAAAGAGCCTGATAAAATATTAAATATATGGGATCCAGTAACAATAATGTATACAAGTGGTACAGAAAGCTTACCAAAGGGTGTTATTCATACAAATCAATCTTTGATATCAGAATATGTTTCTTCAATATTATCTGGTAGATTTGAGTCCAGAGATGCTGTTATACATGCTTTACCTTTATATCATTGTGCTCAAAAAGATGTGTTTCTTGTTCCATATATTTGGATTGGAGCGACAAACATTATTTTACCTAAAGGTGATATACAATTAATAATGGAATCAATTGAAAAATATAAGGCAAACAGCATGTTTGCCCCTCCAACAGTTTGGATAGGTATAATTAACCATCCTGATTTTAAAAAGTATGACTTATCATCAATAGAAAAGATATATTATGGAGCAGCAATAATGCCAGTTGAAATATTAAATAAGTTGAGAAAAGAATTCCCAAATGCCAAATTCGTTAACTATTATGGACAAACTGAGCTAGCACCTGCTCATACAGCCTTGTTGCCAGAAGATCATGAAAAGAAACCAGGAACCGCTGGTAAGGAATTGTTAAATATGATAACAGAATTAATGGATGATAACGGTAACATAATAAATGAACCATATAAACCAGGTGAAATTGTTGGTAGAGGACCTCATACAATGCTAGGATATTTAAAGAATGAGGAAAAAACGCTAGAAGCCTTTGCATATGGTTGGTTCCATAGCGGTGATATAGGCATGTGGGATAGTGATCATTACCTATACGTTGTTGATAGGAAAAAAGATATGATAAAGACTGGGGGAGAAAATGTTTCATCAAGAGAAGTTGAAGAAGTTATTTATAAGCATCCAGCAGTAAAAGAAGTTGCAGTTATTGGTTTACCAGATGAGAAATGGATTGAAAAGGTTACAGCAATAGTTGTTTTAAAGGATGGATATGAAAAGAGTGATAAGCTAAAAAATGAAATAATTGAATATTCAAGAAATAATCTAGCCCACTTTAAAGCTCCTAAAGATGTAATATTTGTTGATTCATTACCAAAATCACCATCTGGTAAGATATTAAAGAGAGAATTAAGAGAAATGTTTAAAGCAACTAAAGAATTTAAAAAAGAAACGTAATTATATATTTTCACTTAGTTTTTCAGCAATTGGCTTTGCCTTATCAATTAAATGATATAGAGCCTCTGGATTAATTACTGTTTCTATGTTAACTGCTTTCTTTAAATCCCAGCCAAGTAGTATTTTCTTAACAGGCACTTCTAACTTTTTGAAGTTAAATGTTGTTGGGATATCATTTACCTGGATTATATAATCTGCTAAAAAGTATGGGCCAAGGTTTTGTTTTAATGCGCTATTTATTTTATTTTTAAGATTTTCATCCAAAACAACATTTGGCCTTAAAACAACAAATAAAATCAAATTCCCCTTAACTTCTACTGCCATACTATTTAATATTTCTGGTAAAGATTCAACCACTTTATAAATATCTAAAGTTCCAATTCTTACTCCCTTTCTTTTTATAGTTGAATCAGACCTGCCAAATATTATTGCGCTACCATTATCTTTTATCATAATCCAATCTCCCTGCCACCAAACATTTGGAAACATCGAAAAATAGCTTTCTTTATACCATTTATATTCAGGATCGTTCCAGAAATATAATGGCATAGAAGGCATTGGTAACTCTATTACCATTTCTCTAACTTCATTATATACTGGTTTTCCATCAACATTATATGCCTCTACCTTTACGCCGAGCCATTTGCATGCGTTTCTCCTTTATATACTGGAAGTATTGGACAACCTCCAACAAAGCCTGAACATATATCTGTCCCTCCACTTGCTGAATTCAGCCAAATATCTTCTTTAACATGATTATAAACCCATTCATATCCTTGCGGTGATCGAGGGGCTCCAGTTGAGCCCAATTCTTTTAATAATTTAAGATTAAATTGCGACTTTGGATCTAAACCAGCCTTCATAACTCCATGAATGAAGGGGGCGCTTGTACCTAAGATTGTTAATTTTTCTTTTTCTGCAACTTCCCAAAGTGGGGTTAAGTTTTTGATCATAGGGCTTCCATCATAATAAACAACAGTTGCACCTTTTACAAGGCCAAATAAAGTAACATTCCACATCATCCATGAAGGAGAAGAATACCATAAAAATACATCATCTTCATTTAAATTCAAATGAAGACTTCCAGCTTTTAAACCTTCAACGAGCATGCCACCATGAGAATGCACTACTGGTTTTGGAAATCCAGTTGTTCCTGATGTAAAGAATATTGAGGCATCTTCATCTTCTTTTAATGCCTTAAACTCATAGTTTGTTGACCCTAACTTAATCAAATCATCGTAATGGTAAACTGGTTTTAATTTTGTACTTGGAAGAGAACCTGTTTCATTTATTATAATCCAATGTTTTACAAATTGTAAAGAAGGAGCGATCTTTTCAACAAGAGGTAGAAATTCATCTCTAAAAACTAATGCTTCATCTTCAGCATATTTTATTGTATATAATATTTCCTCTGGAGACAATCTTAGATTTATTGTATGTAAAATAGAACCTTGCAGAGGAATACCAAAGAACATCTCTAGATATTGGGATGTATTCCATTCGATAACCCCAATTCTCGCACCTTTATTTAAATTTAATGATTCTAATCCTGAGGATAATCTTTTAATTCTATCAAAAAATTCCTTATATGTATATCTTTTTACATCTCTATCAACTATCTCTTTTTCAGGAGATCTTATTAAAGTTGAAGTAAAGAGCTTATCAAGAGTTAATTCATATCTAATGGGTTTACCCATAATTTATCACCTAATTTATACAAATTTTTATACTACACCGAATTAAGAACTTAAAAACAAAGGTAATCTTTTTGTATAAGAATATGTTATTACAATACTTTAAATATTTTTAAGCCTGAAATTCACGTCATTAACTATTATTTATCTTTGTTGGATTAAAATTTATAATCTTAGATTGATAAATGCTCAATTGAAAAATTGTATCTAAAAAGGTGTTATATATTGTATGTTGATATAGCTATCGTAGGAGGTGGTATTGCTGGTTTATCTGTTGCAATGGAACTCTCAAAATACAATATAGATGTAGCAGTTATTGAAAAGAATAATGATGTTGGATTAGAAACAACAAGTACAAATCACAATCTTATATGTCAAGGAGCCGATTCACTATCATTTAGACCAGGAACTTTACATGCTGAACTAAATATAAAGAGCATACCTCTATGGCCCAAGCTATCTAAAAACTTAAATTTTAAATTTAAAAGAATTGGTGGGATTTGGCTGATTAGAGATAAAGTAGATTATCAAAAATTTCTTAAGCTCAAATCCAGATCATTTAAGCAATCAACAAAACCTGATGCACCATATTATATACCCAAAGAAGATTTTACTCCCGTAGAATTTATCGATAGGAAAACAGTTTTAGATATGGAGCCTTATATAAACAAAGATATTCTAGGAGCACTATATGATCCCAATTTAGCAACAGTTGATCCTAAAGAAGTTGCGAAGGCATATGCTGAAAATGCTAATTATAATGGTGTTAAATTTTTGCTTAATACAGAAGTTAAGATGATAAGAAGAGAAGGCATAGGTTTCTCTATTGAGACAAATAATGGAAATATTAAAGCCTCTTTTGTAATAAATGCGGCAGGAATTAATATTGATAGAATAGCTGATTTTGTAAAGGCTAAAAATTTTTCATATGTTCCATTGAAGGGAACCATCACCGATTTTGATGAAGAAATTGGTAAAATGATTAATCATGAGGTTCACGTCCTTCCAAGAAATGAAGCACCAAATATGGTTACAGCATTACCTACTATTCATGGAAACTTCAGGTCTGGTATTTATATGGAATTAACTTATAGAAGCAATAATGAGGTAACAAAATATGCTGTAGACTATAACATTAATGTAGCAAAAAAGTTGTTCCCGGATATCAATTTTGAAAATCACATTATAAAGTCTTTTACTGGATTTATGGCTTATACAAATCCTGATACTGGTTGGCACGACTTTGTTATTGATATCCCAGAATATGTTCCAAATTGGATTAATATATTATTGGGCCCTGCCGGTGTTAGTGCTTCGCCAATGATAGGTAAATATGTTGTTGAATTGATTAAAAATACTGGATTTAAGATTGAGGAAAAGAGCAATTATAGTCCAACTGGTAGGAAGGTGATTTCATGATGAAAGAAGTACCTGATTTTCTTAATTTAAATTTAGCAAGGAAAATAATAAATGGGATGATTAAATTTTCTCAAGATAATAACATGTTACCAGGAAGCTATGCTGTAGTTGATAAGGGAGGACATTTAATTGCATTTGAAAGAAGAGATAATGCTTTGCCTTTAACATGCGATCTGGCTATTGATAAGGCATGGACTGCGGCAACTATGCTTTCAGCAAGACAGCTTGAGGTTATAACATCTGGTCAGATATGGAGATTAAATGTTAAATATAAAGGAAGATTAACCATAATTCCAGGAACGGTACCTTTAATTTCTCATAACAGGGTAATAGGAGGTATAGGTCATAGCGGAGAATCTCCAGAAAATGATGAAAGAATATCTCAAGCGGGCTTAAGCAGTTTTTACATAGAAGATGATATAAAGATCAATGTTGAACCTATTCTTTCCCAATCGAGAGAAATAGCAAATGAATTAATGGAATATGTTATTTCTAATAAATTAAATCCTGTTGCTATTACAATAACAGACGAGTATGGATGGCCATACTTAATTTATAGAATGGATGGCACGCCCTCTGGATTTTTGGAAATATCTAGAGATAGAGCATGGACAGCAGCCGTTTTTAGCAAACCTTCTGATGAAGTAGAAGAAAATATTAGCTATACTATTGGAATTAACTGGAATGAAAGGTTAAATGTAAGTCCAGGAGGTATTCCATTTAAATTAAAAGGATTTTCAGGTGCTATTGGAGTTGCGGGAAATAAACCAGATGTTGATAAACTAATAGCCATTAATATAATTAAAAAATATCAATAATTTTTAAGGCATGATCAGAATTTCTAATAAATTTAAATATGACTGGATACCCTATCCAGAACTAGACATTTAGGTGAGAAAATGACTCAAGGAAAATTGTTTACTTTATCTTTAGTATTATTTTTGATATTTCTTTTTTCAATTTCTTTAATTTCATTTTATGAAATAAAAACATTATCAAGCGAAATTCTATCACTAAGATCTTCAATTAGTTCAATGAATTCCTCACTATTATTGCAACAAAATAAATTAAATAATTATCTAAATTTGACAATTTCTAGTATAAACAATGTTTCGCATGATCTAGCCTATGAAGTAAATAATATTAATAAAACATTAAATGAAAAAATTAATGTTTTAAAAATCGAAACAAGCTTTCCTGTTTTAATAGTAGATGCGTTGAATAAAACAGTATATATTCCATATCAACCTCATAGAATTGTGAGCCTTGATCCTTCATCAACTCTTGATATTCTAGCTCTGGGCTATGGCAAGTATTTAGTGGGGGTGGATAACGATAGCATTTATTATTTACCTTATCCTTATAACAACACTATTTTTCAACTATACAAAAACAAAACTGTTACAGACATAGGTAGCACTTATACAGGTGCTGATATAGAGCAAATTTTGGCATTAAGGCCTGATTTGGTTATAGGAAGTGAAGGGTGGGGATATGATAATTATATATCTGAGATCTTGAATCAATATGGAATTCCTGTATTGCTACTTCCATCTATGAATTCTATATCAGATATCTATAAATCAGTTTTGATGACTGGAGAAGCTATTGGAAACGGGTATAAAGCCTCAATATTGGTTTATAATATGTCATCAGAAATTTTCAACATAACAAATAAAGTAATTAATGTTAAACCAATAAACGTTACTATTATAGGATGGATCAATCCAACTTATGCAACTGGTGGAAACAATTTTATTAATAGCTTAATAAGTTTAGCTAACGGAAGAAATATTTTTTCAAATATATCGGGTTGGCCAGTTATTAGTCCAGAGGAACTACTAAACGCAAATCCCAGTGTTATAATAATAGTTAGCAATTACTTCAATCAAACCTCTTTATATCAATGGCTAAACTCTTCCATAGGGAACGCTTATTTAAACATAAATGCGATTAAAAACAATAGGGTATATGTTATAAGTGGATATTATCAAAGCATTATTGATGAGCCATCAGTATATGCCCCGCTTGCTTTAAAATTAATTGCGGAGATTTTGTATCCATCAAATTTTAACGTGACAGTTCCTAATAATATAAATCCCTCTAATTTCAATTTAGGGTGATTTAATATGGATGAGACAGAAACATTGTATAAAGTAGCGGAATCTATGTTATGTATGATGAAGTGGAATTATTGCGAAGAAACCTACAGGATGCTTATTAACATGGTTAGTAATAAAAGAAGCACTGATTTAAATTTAGCAGGACTATGGCATGGTTATGCAATATGTCTTGAAAGGACAGGAAAAAAAGAAGAAAGCATAAAAGCTTATAGGATAGCATTGGAACTCTACTTAAACAATTTTGATAAAGATAAAAGAAAATCTTACTTATGGGGAGGTTGGTGTGCATTTAAGCTTGGAAAATATGATTTATCATATAGACTTTTCGAAAAAGCTGTTAAAGAAGATCCAGGGTATGCTTATTCTTGGTTATCCCTTTCAATGGCGTCTAACAAAATTGGAAATAAAAAGAGAGGTAAAGAAGCACTTGAAAATTATTATAAAATAGTTAAATTAAGCCCATATAAGAAAAGAGAATGTGAGGGAAAATTAATGCTATATCAAGCATATGGAGAATCAAATGGATGGGTTAAAGATTATATTGAGAAATTAATTAATAAAATAAAAGATGATCCATCTTTGATTGCATGTAGGGATTAAGGTAAATCATTTTTATCATAAATTATTATTGCTAGAATTATTGGTACTATAATCCATAAAATGCCTGATATGGAAACAATAAGATTATTTGCAGATGCGCTAAATCCAAGATTAATTCCACCCATAACAACCTCATATAATCCATAGGGAGTAACATACATTAAATCAAAAATGCCTGTAAACAATGCTACAATATTAAATATGTTGAATAAATATAAAATAAGATATAATACTATGCCTATTGGTATAAAATCTTTTCTTATTGATGAGGAAATTAAATAGAGAAGAGAATAAAATCCAATCGTATCTACTAAAAGCATTCCAAACATTTTACCAATTGTATTTAATGAAACACTTGTCCCCATGAGATAAGAAACGGTTATTGGTATTAATAATGATGTAATTAAAGATCCAACGATTAAGGCAAAAGTTCCCCCAATATATCTAGAGACTAATAATTGTTTTCTTGTTATAGGCCTTGATGCAATAAAGTCTATTGCTCCATTTGCCCTAAGGCTTGCAAACATTTCATTTACCAAGAACAAACCTACTAGTGGGAAGAATTCTGCAAAAACATATGAAGCTGTTGTTATAGCGGTTTTCTGAAGGTCAGGAACTTCAAGAGTAGATGATGTTGTTGTAAATGTCATGTTTCCTAATTTATATGCTGTTCCCATCGGTTCTAGCCTAACAAATATAACAGGCTCATTAACATTTATTTTAACATTGAATTTGGCTATTGTAAATCCAGTAATGTTACCGATATAAGTATAGTTTAAATTTGATGAAATCCCTCTTTCAAATCTAGTTAAGCTTTCTTGAGCAAAGTAGACCCTATATGTAATATTATTTTGGTTTACCCCATTTATTGGAAATGTTGTAGTTCCTACATAAATAATGGCTGTTTTTTCTTTTAAATTAACACCAGTAAGAGACACCATTGATAGAGTTGCAGTATAATTTACCCCATTTATTTGAATTGTTGTAGGATTTGTAAATGTAAAACCCGTTCCATTAGGTTGATTTATTGTTAAGTATCCGCTGGAATTTGTAACATACCAGCTATTATTTATTAAGACTTTAGCATTACCTATTGCATTTCCTTGAGGGTTTATTGCTAATGCTATAATTTTTGTACCATTATTTGCAATTCCCATAGCATATACAACGGAATAGCTAGAAGATTGAGCAGATAATGCTCTTACTTCAAGATATGCAACACCTATTCCTGCAGCAACCAAACCAATTATAAGTATAATTACTAAAGGCTTTGTTATTGTCCTTTTCATATCATATATCATAGCCTGACTCATTTTTATCACCTATCCTTGATAAGATTTAAGAAATATTCTTCTAAACCTCCAATTTGCTCAATTCTACTTATTTTATAACCTGATTTAACTAAGAGCTCATTAATTTCTTCAGCGTTTATATCACCTTTAATTTCGAATGTATCATTGTTTACTTTAGTAAATTCTCCAAACTTTCGTAGCAATGAATCCAATTTGCTATCTGGATTTGATATAACAACTTTTATTGCTCTTTTTGATTCATTTATGACATCTTCCATTTTCTTTACTGCTAAAATTTTTCCTTTGTGTATAATTACAACTCTATCAGCAATATTTTGCACTTCGCTTAAGATGTGAGATGAGAAGAGGACTGCTTTATTATCTTTCTTTGCTTTATTTGCAAAATCCCTAAAGAAAACAATACCTTGTGGGTCTAAACCATTTAATACCTCATCAAAAAGATAATTGGTTGGATTTCCAATCATTGAAACAGCTAATGCAAATCTTTTTTCATACCTTGTGAAAAACCCTTCAATTTTTTATCCTTAGCATCTAATATGCCCGTTTCTTCAAATAGCTTTTTTCCAAGTTCTTCTGCGTCTTTACCTTTTATTCCATAATAGCCTGCTATATATTTAAAGTAATCAATTGCCTTGAAGTTTTCTTCAAATATTGGTATTTCAGGCACCCAACCAATTCTTTTTGACGCTTCAACCTTTTCCTTATTAATATCAAAACCATCAATATATACTGTACCCATTGTTGGTCTTAAGATACCAGTTGAAATTTTAATAGTTGTTGTTTTACCTGCTCCATTAATACCAACAAATCCAACGAGTTCTCCGTTATTAACATTAAATGAAACATCATCAAGCGCTTTGAAATTCTTATAATATTTGATTATGTTTTTTATTTCAATCATTTTTTCACCAAATAAAAAGTTTTTTCACCAAGTTAAAAGTTTTTCTTTAGATATAACTATTGAAAATGTATAAATTATTTGTTTCTAATATTTTTCTTAATTCATAAATCATATAACATCAATTGGTTTTTATAAAAAATAATAGCAAATATCAATAAAAAAGTTTTTAGAAAATTAACATTTCCGATATATTTTTCTTAAGTTTTTCTAATTTATTTGAATTTTGACCAATAAATGCAATCTAGCCTTAAATTAAAAAAGGCTTATCAAGATATTTATTTCATTTTGTTCCATGTTAGACCAAATTATTTTTATTTAGTTGCTTTTAAAATACTTTATATTATTAACTTAAAAATATTTGTTTGATTAAATTTATTATAAAAAATTTATAGCTTTTAAATAAACAATATAAAATTAGTTTGAATTAGGTGGGAAAATGCAAGATTATAGCGTTAAACTTAATAAGGATTTTAGTTATTCTCTTTTTGCTACATGGAGAAAACAAAAAGGTTTTAACCCAATAACAATAGTTGATGCTGAGGGTTCTTACATATATACAAATGATAATAGAAAAATACTTGATTTTTCTTCTCAATTAATGTGCTCAAACTTAGGTCATAAAAATAAGAGAGTTATTTCTGCTATGATAGAGCAAATGAATAAGGTTGCATATGTTTCCCCTTCTTTTAATACACCTATTAAAGATGAAATTGCAAAAGAATTAAAATCAGTTTTACCTGAAAATCTTGTAAAATATTTCTTTGCAACGTCTGGCACGGAAGCAAATGAAGCTGCAATTAAGATTATAAGAATGATAAAAGGAAAAGAAGGAAAAACAAAAATATTATCATATTATAATTCTTATCATGGATCAACAAGCGGAAGCATACAGTTAACTGGAGATTTTAGGAGAATTGCTGTTGATTCATTTGAAAGATCACCAGGTTTCTACCATATTCCTCCACCATATTGTTATAGATGTCCATTTAATCTAAAATATCCGGAATGTAACTTAGCATGTGTAAAATATGCAGAATATGTTTTTAAAAATGAGGGTAACATAGGCGGAATTTTTGTTGAACCGGTTATAGGGACGAATGGTGTAATAGTACCTCCAAAAGATTACTTAAGAGAATTAAAAAAGATTACAGAAGAAAACGATGCAATATTTGTAGCAGATGAAGTTATGACTGGTTGGGGAAGAACAGGAGAGTGGTTTGCAGTTAACCATTTTGGAATAAAGCCTGATATTTTAACTACGGCCAAAGGTATAACTGGTGCTTATTTCCCATTGTCTTTAACAGCTGTAAATAAAGAAATATCGGATTATTTTGAAGACAATTATTTTGCACATGGTCATACTTATGAGGCACATCCATTGGGATTAGCCGCAGCGGTTGCAGCTATTAAAGAATATAAAGAGAAGAAGCTTGTTGAAAATGCAAAATCATTAAGCATTGAATTAGGCAAGAGGCTGGAGGAATTTAAAGAAAAACACAAATCTGTTGGAGATGTGAGATATATAGGTTTGTTTGCTGCAATTGAACTTGTTAAAAATAAGGAAAAGAAAACACCATTTAACACATATAATGAAAAAATTGAAGGAAAACAGCTAGTTGTTGATAAAGTAGCAAGAAAGGCATTAGAAAAAGGTGTTTACGTAAACACATGGGTATCTCATTTAATAATTGCTCCACCATTAATAATAACTAAGGAAGAACTTGAAAATGGACTGGATGCAATTGATGAAGCTTTATATGAATCCGATAAGGAGGTGGAATAAATGGAATTACATATAGTAAAAAATTTCATTGATAACGCATATCATGAAGCAATATCTGATAAATATTATGATGTATATAATCCAGCATTTGGTGAAGTAATAGCAAGGGTCCCTGAAACACCGAGAGAAGAAATAGATAGAGCAATAGAAAGCTCAGTTAACGCATTTGAAAGGTGGAGCAAGGTACCTGTTACTGAAAGGATCAAATACTTATTTAGACTTCATGAACTAATTCAAAACAATATTGATGAAATAGCTAAAACTACTACAAATGAGCATGGGAAAATATTTAATGAATCAAAAGGAGATGTGATAAGAACACTTGAAAATATTGAGGCAGCATCTGCAGAAGTTTATCATATGATGGGGAAAAATAATACCGAAATAGCAACAAATATTGATGAATTTATGATAAGGGTTCCTATAGGAGTGTTTGCGATAATATCCCCATTTAATTTTCCATTAATGGTGCCTTTTTGGTTTGTTCCATATGCGGTTGCAACAGGAAATACTGTAATTGTAAAACCTTCAGAGAAAACACCTTTATCGATGGAACTTGTTGGCGAATTAATAAGGAAAGCAGGATTTCCTGAAGGAGTAATAAATATAATTAATGGTGGATCTGATGTAGTAAATAGACTGCTTGATAGCAAGGAAATAAAAGGAGTTGGTTTTGTTGGTACAACAGGTGTTGCCCAATATGTGTATAAAAAAGCATCTGAAAGCTATAAAAGAGTAATTGCTAATGGATCTGCAAAGAATTTTGCAATTGTAATGCCAGATGCGAATTTATCTCAAACAATACCAAACTTGATTAGCTCTTTCTTTGGTAATGCAGGTGAAAGGTGTTTAGCAAACTCTGTATTAATTACATTTAAAGAAAATCATGATAAGGTAGTAAGTGAGTTTGCAAGAGCTTCTTCAAAAATTAGACTTGGATATGGTTTAGATAAAGATGTTGATATGGGGCCCTTAATTAGGGAAGAACACAGGCAAAAAGTTAAAAGTTATATAGATTATGGAAAAGAGAATAAAATAAAACTTATAATAGATGGAAGCGATAAAGTTCCAGAAAAATATAAAAAAGGATTTTTCTTAGGTCCAACAATATTCGATGAAGTCCCTCTAGACTCAAAATTAATAAAAGAAGAAATTTTTGGCCCAGTTGCATCAGTTATCGTTGTGGATAATTTTGATGAGGCATTGAATATCATTAATAGCTCAAAATATGGAAATGCTGGGTCAATATTTACTGAAAGTGGTTATTATGCTAGAAGATTTGCCAATGAGGTTAATGCTGGGAATATAGGTATTAATATAGGAATTGCTGCTCCATTAGGATACTATCCATTTGGAGGGATGAAGGATTCATTTTTTGGAATGCTTCATGCCCAAGGAGGAGAAGACCATATAATGTTCTATACTGAAAGGAAGATTATCATAAACAGGTGGTTTGGTTATTCCGAAAAAGAAAAAGAAACTCCAACAACTCTAAAATAAAATTTAAAAGATAATTTCATAAATACTTAAATTTTATTGAATTAAACCAAGTAAATGAAATTAGCTATAGTTACCCAATGAAAATGACGGGGAAAATAATGGTCTATGGCTTAAACAAACAGCAATGGATTGAAGTATTATCAGCATGGTTAGGATGGTTATTAGATGGATACACAACAATAGGTTATGCATTAGTTGGTTTAACTATTTCAACGGTTTTCTTTCCTCCATCATTAAAGGTTGCGGGTATTGTTTTAACATTTGCGGGTTTTGGTGTTGGCGCATTAGCAAGGTCCATTGGATCTTTAGTTTTCGGAAATTACTTGGGTGATAAACTTGGAAGAAAAAACATGCTAATTACAACAATTCTTGGATTTTCTTTTTTATCTGCATCAAAAAGCATCTTACCTAGTTATAATCAAGTAGGTATTATTGCTCCAATCTTACTTTATATTATACTATTCTTTGAAGGAATGTTTGCAGGAGCGGAATATGGAGGAGGATCTACATTAGCTATGGAAAGTACTCCTCCGGAAAGAAGGGGATTTGTTGGAAGCTTTGTACAAAGCGGTTATGGAACTGGATATTTTATAGTATCATTAGTATTAACTGGTATATCATTAGTAACTGGTAAAGCATTCTCAACTATTGGTTGGAGAATTTTATTTGCAACGGCTTTAATTCCTGGTTTGATCGCTTTTTTAATGAGATTATTTGCCAAGGAAACTAAAATATTTGAAGAAATGAAAGGAAAGAATGAAATAGAAAGAGTTCCATTAAAATCACTATTTAAATATTCTCCAAAGCAAATGATTATAGGTTTATTAATAACCACTGGTTTACTAGGAGTAAACACTGCAACATTTTCATTTTGGCCTTCAGTTATGAATGAATTGAAATATGATGAATCTTTAATTGGAATAGGAGTTGCGATAATAAATTTGATATCACTATTTGGTGTGTGGTTTGGGGGTTTTATTGCAGATAAAATAGGAGGGAGAAAAATCCCAATGCTTATATATGCACTATTATTTGCTATAACATCATATTTTCTGATTGTTTACGGTTATACAAGGAATTTCGAAATTTTTGTTACCTTGTTTTCTATACAAGCATTTATTGAAGCTATGATATTTTCAACTATACCAGCTTTTCTCTCAGAGATTTTTAGTAGAAAATATAGAACAACTGGGGTTGGTTTTACATATAATGGGGGTGCAATAGTTGGAGGATTTGCAATAAGCATGATATATGCAATTTCCTATTTAGGGTTATTGAATGCTTGGATTATAATTCTTTATTTATTTACGGCAATAATGCTAATAGGCATAATATTAGCTCAAGAAACTTGGGGGAGAAAAATAAATAAAGATTTGATATACGAATAAAAATTGTTGGTGTTGAAGAATTTTAAGTATGTAAATATAAAAAATACCTTTAACAATAATTTTCTATAAATGAATCAAATTTATACCATAACCTTCGAGGAAATAAAATAAATGAATCATTATATTTATAGGCAAAAATCTTCCAAGCCTTACACCTTAATGAGAGCCGTCCCATTTTTTAATCTAATATAAAGCCATTAATATATTGAATAATACGAAATTTAATTTTTATATTTCTTAAAACTTAGAATATACTTCTATTCCTAAAATTTGACATGCGTTTTCTGCATCTTGATCTATATAAGGTGTAGCAATAATAAGCCTTGATGCTTTCTTTCCCGTTGTCTTTTCAAAGAGCTCCGCTTTCTTTTTGAAAGTAAAAGGATCTGATCTTTTAATATGAGACGAAAATTCTATAAGCAAAATTTTGTCACCAATTATTGCCATATCTATTTCTATAATGGAAGGATAGCCATATACAACTCCTTGGGAATCATTATATACCCACTTTTCTATTTTATAATTAAGTTCTTTTTCAAGCACTCCTTTAAGAAGATTTTTTACAGTATCTTCGGTATAAACTCCCCATCTCGCTCCTAATGCTGTTAAACGGATGTCCATAGATTCAAATCCTCTCATCATTTCTTGTCTTAGTTTGTTAGTTTCAGCCCTTAGGCTATTAGTCTCCTCTCTTAACTTATTCATCTCTTCGATCAAAAGATTTACATCTTGTCTTAGTTTGTTAGTCTCAGCCCTTAGGCTATTAGTCTCCTCTCTTAACTTATTCATCTCTTCGATCAAAAGATTTACATCTTGTCTTAGTTTGTTAGTCTCAGCCCTTAGGCTAACAATTTCTTCAGTATTTTTTTCTAATCTTTTAATCATCTCCTCTATTCCTATAAGACCTACTACTTCATAGCGAAAATTTTCATCCTCTTTCAATAACCTTATTATTTCTTTTTTTAGATCAATTTTAGATTCATTAGCCAATTAATACACCAATTATTATTTGTTAAGAAATCCTAATAAATGATTATTAAGTCCATAATTTAGATTTCCTAAAAATATAATGTTAGAAATATGAGCTAGATGATTATAAATAAGTTATGATTATAAATACCTTAATGATTCAAAATGATGCAAAAATTTAAAAGAGATTAGATAAAAACGCATATTACAAATTTGTTTTAATAAAACAAATATTGTGGTTTCATTTAATGTATTGTTTGATTACCAATTATTATATATCTTAACGTTTTTTAATGCTATAAAATTTATTTTAAATAACTCTTAATTCTTTGTTACGTAAATCAATATTATTTTATGGAATCTTAATAAATAACGTCTTACTTAAGAATTTATTCTTTGAATTAAATATTTGAAACAAAAGAAAAAGTAAGCACTTCACCCTAAGTACATGGTTCAGGTGATAAAGTTGAAAATAGTTGATGGTTTTAAAATATGCGGGTATGATGATGATAATGCAAAGTCTGGAATAACAGCAGTTTTTCCTATGAAAGAAAATGTAGCAAGCGTTTACGTCGCAGGAGGCTCCCCAGGAACTAGAGATACAGAGGTTATTGATTTAGAGAAAAGGAAAAACCATGAGGTTAATGCAATATCTATCGTTGGAAGAAGCATCTATGGATTAAAGGCAGTTGAGGGAATTGTTGACTCCTTAAGAAAAGATAACATAGGATTTAAAATTAATAATATAATTGTTCCAATAGTTCCTTCAGCTGTAATATTTGATTTTTATTATAACAATATCTTACCAGATGAAACATGGGGGATTAAATGCTATAAAAACATGAGTCAAGATGTTAAGATAGGGAACTATTGGGCAGGAAAGGGTGCGACTGTTGGAAAACTTATGGGATTAGAATACATGATGAAAAGTGGTCAAGGTTATTATAAAGAAGGATTCGGAAAAGTAGAAATAGGGGTTTTAACTGTTGTAAATGCAATAGGGGAAATAATTAATGAAAAAGGGGAAATAATAGCTGGAGTTAATATGAATGGAAAAATTATACCTTCTCAAGAAATTTTAAAGAAAAAGTTAATGAAGAATTCTTCTATTAATACGACAGTATCCATAGTAATGACTAACATAAAAGCATCTGTAGAAGAAATGAAATTAATTGCAAAATCTGCTTATCTAGGAATTTCTAGAAGAATAAGACCAATAGGACTATCTTTAGATGGAGATGTCGTTTTCTCTGTTACAACAAATGAAGTTGAAGAAGATATTGATACTATAAGAGGTTTAGTTGAAGATATAGCATCTAAGAGTGTTTTATCTATATGGGGAGGTTAAATGGATATAGATGAGGCAATAGACGAGATAAAGAAAGACATGATAAATTTTTTAATAAAAATTATTAATATACCTACAGAAAATCCTCCAGGATTGAATTATGAAAAATTTGTTGATTATATGTATGATTTTTTAATATCTTTAGATTATAATATAAAAATTGTTGAGCCTAAAGAAGAATTAAAAGAATTAGTTAAATATGGTAGCGGAAGAAGACCAAATATAATTGCAAATTATGGAAATAAAGGTGTTAAAATAGGATTTAATTCCCACTATGATGTTGTTCCTGCTGGAAAAGGGTGGTCTCACGATCCATATAATGCTACTATAGAAGAAGGTAAGATTTATGGAAGAGGATCATCAGATATGAAATCTGGTATTGCATCTCAAATTTTTGCAGTAGAAGCATTAAAAATTATGAATAATATAAAAGATAAAATTACGATAAGACAATTTATTGTACCAGATGAAGAAACTGTTGGAAACAAAAATGCAGGGACTTATTATTTAGTAGAAAAAGGTTTTATTAATAAAGAAAATTTAAATTATTTAATTTTCACTGAGCCATTAAATCCAACTAATATTGGAATAGGTCACAGAGGTGCATTATGGGGAACATTTAATTTATATGGTAAAAAATCTCATGGTGGTTTTCCACAAAAAGGATTAGATGTTATAAGATGTGCTTCAAAAATAATTAATTACATTTATGAAATTGCAGATAAAAGATCGAAAACCATTTCTAAATATCCAATAATTCCTGAAGAGGCAAAAAGACCATCTTATTTAGTGGGAACAATAAATGGTGGAGAATGGATGAACACAGTTGCTGATTTCCTAACATTTTCTTATGTAAGAAGATTAATACCTGAAGAGACCTTGGAATTTGCTAGAAATGAAGTAAATGAAATAATAAAATATACTGAAAATGAATGTAAGGGGATTAAAATTGAATTTTTACCTTATTATGAGGTAGATAATATAATGTTTCCTGTTGATAATGGAGTTAAGATTATTTCAGAAAAGATTAAAGAAGTTTATAATGTAAATCCATCAATTGTTTTATCTCCAGGCACATTTGATATAAGGTTTATATATAATAAAGGAATCGAATCGTTTAATTATGGGCCAGGTTTATTAGAATTAGCTCATGCAACAGATGAATATGTTTATGTTGAGGATTTAATAAAATCAACAAAAGTAATATCATTGTTTTTAAAAGAATTTTTAAATAAATGAAAAAGGAGTATAGATTAAATTATTCTATTTATCTTATTTGCGATTAATACAGATTAAATAAATTAGTTTTCAAGAAAATATAATGAAAATAGATATTTTTTATTAAATATTTTAATATTTATTTAAGGTTATCATTAGAATACATATTTTTGTTGATTTATTTAAATTAAACATTATATTAACTAATTTATATTAAGTCGGAATACTATTACTTTGATGATAATTCATATACAATAGTTTCCGTTTTTCAAAATTTGATTTGATTTCACTATATAATACTACTAAAATACATCATGATAGCTGCCATTAAAATATTGATTTCTTAGTATAACCATATAATAAGATAATTCAGTTAAAATCCATTCTTAGTATCAATTTAAATTATTTTTAACAGAATTAATAATATAAATGAGAACACATTATTAATTGATTAATTGTATTAAAAAAAAGATAGTTGATTTTCACTAAAGTTGCTTAATAGGTTATTTTTTATTTATGATTTCTATAGTAACCTTGTAGGTACCATTTTCTTCCTCTATGTTAACTAGCTTGTTTTTAGTTCTTTCACACCATGCTTTTGAATCAGCTTTTACTCCAGGATCTGTTGCATACAATATTATTCTATCTCCATTTTTTGCTTTCTTATATGCTTTAATTAACTCAGTAATAGGCCCAGGGCATGCCAAACCTTTACTATCAACTACTATATCTGCCATACACATATCACCTCCTTAAAACATAACTTCTAATACCAACAATCAAAAAACTAATTATAATTACAAATATCCCCCAAGCTAATAATACAGTCTGATATTGAGCTAATACTTGTGTTTTTAATGTTTGCGCAGCATTAGCGTTTAAGCCCGGCAATTCAAGTGAAATTCCGATCAATATTAAACCAATAACAACTCCAAAGACTAAGTTTAAAATATTTCTATATTTAGAAAGAGCATTATCAATTTTTGAAGATGAATCTGATGATACATTTTTTGATTTCTTTAATGATGAGGCCCAGCTGCTTAAATTAACATAAGTATAATAACCTGCTATTGTTCCCGGTATCATTCCAATAGTAAATATAACTCCAAAGATTGATAATCCTGTTAATCCTGACCAAAAGCCTCCTACACTGCATCCTTGGGCTATTCTTGCTCCAATTGCTAAGATTATTCCTCCTGCAAAGGCGATTATGATTTCAGCCACACGATTAGTTGTTTTGCTTGGTAATTTAATTTCAAATGTGCCAGTTAAACTGGTATATATAAAAGCTCCAATAATAATCATAAGAATAAAGAATGTAAATGCACTTATTATTGGGGTTGTTGAATACCAATTTATATCATTATGTGCTAAATTAACTCCAAAGGGATACAACAAATACTCTGTAAATAATCCTACAGGTGTTGTTACACCTAAATAATTAAAGAAGTGACCTGCTGCAAATATAAATGATGCTACCATAATTAATCCAAATACTGTTCCTAAAAAATAAGGAGATTCATAAATTTTTCCCTTATATTTATCTCAAATTCTTTTCTATTTTTTCTCATCCATAATGAAGGGATCAGAATTACGATAAAAAATACTATACCCATAAATAATGCAGAGATGCTAGATTTTCCTAATGTATATGGAATAAAATTAAGTGGATTTCCATTTGCTATACTTAAAAAGCCTGTTGTATGCCACCATTTGTTTAAATTTAATCCGTTGAATATTGGGTATGCAAATATAAATGTTCCTAACATCATCCCTAATATTTCAAACCAATTAACAACATATCCAACACCTGATTTCCATAGCATACCAAACATACATCCATTACCTAACATTATTCCAAATCCAAATATAAATGAGCCTAATAAAGTATACCATCCAGCACCAGGCATAAAATAATATGCATCAATAAAAGGAACAATTTTTGATGCGGTCAAAATACCAACGGCTAATGCAGAAACCCCTATACCAGTTAATATCATTTCATAAACCTTACTATATTTCAATCCCATAACTTGATGAGTTGCAACAACTATACAATAGGTATATTTTGCAGCTAACATACCTCCAATTATTCCAAGAAGCCCATAAAATACGCCTATAACCCAAACAGGGTAATTTAATAAGGGTAATGGACCCAAATTACTCACCGTTTTCTTTATATACATAGAGAAATATATAAATATTTGATTTTTCTCTTTATATAAAACCTACCAACAAATAATTAAATACTAATTAAGTAAACACTTAAATATTTTGAAAATTTTTTTATTTATCATGCGTTTATATATAATTTTCTTATAATCCTTTAGTAACTCCATTTATATATTAGCCCAAATTTTTTGATCCTTCTTAATAACATTAATAAATTAAGAGTTGGTAGTTTGTTAAAAATATATAACATAGTAGTCTTAATTGGAAAATATTAAAAACGAAAATTTTAAAAAATTTTTCATGTGGGGAATAGTTATTTTAATTATGGGAAAACATTTAAGATTATTGTTATTTATTGCATCTGCTATGATTATTTTTTATAAAATATCTATTATGGTTTATTGAACAGTATTAAATTTTGGCTTTTTTAATAATATATAGTACCTAAATCAGACATCTAATGACATAAAATAATTATTAAAATACCTATAAACTCAATCTCATATTTGGCTTATTCCGTAATTTGGAATAAGATTATAAATATTGATATTTTATATTTATTATAGAAAATATAAATTTTAATTAAAATAATTCACATTTATTAATATATGAATTCGTTTTGTTAAAGACGAAATTACAATGACTCATCACTCAATTTATTGTCGTATAGCTATCTGATTATTTTAGAATTAAAAAATATATTATCTTAAGCTTATCTTTTTCAAACTTCTCACCATCTCATTATTTTTAGTCTTTATAAATGTTGAAGCAAAAATAATAATCAATGTTAGATAATTTTTTAATAGCATTTATTCAAAGTTCTTCGTTTTCCTCAAGCCTTATTTTTATATTCTTTTTAAATGAATATATTATCGCACCAGCAACTAACCATGCAACCATGGAGAATGTTCCAATTAATATATAATAATTTATTGATAGAAATGAACCATAGATTGCAAAGATATACAAAGCAGTAGAAATTAATGGTATTGTTATATAAGTCCAACGTAGTTCTTTATGCTTTCTGAAATAAAGTGGTAGTGAAGTATTTACAAGGATATGCTCGATCAGTGTACCTGTACCAGTCCAAATCCCTGTTATAAGAAATCCATTTAGTGGGCCAAATAGCCATCCGGTTATAGTAAATAAAATAACGCCTACCAAAGTGTTTACTATAAGCGCAATATGCGGACTTTTATATTTTGGATGTGTATCTGATAATTTATCAGGCAAAAGACCATCTTTTGACATAGTATACAAATCCCTTGACCCTGCATTTATTATTGCTAAAGTATCAACAAAACCACTATTTATCAAGAATATAAAAAGAATTGCTGCAAGTATAATACCTCCATCTTTGAGAGCTAAGACAAGACCTGGAAGGAAATAGTTAAAATATGTACTCATATTTTGTGGTCCCCATCCTATCGTCATTGCATAGCTTTCAAATAAAAATAATAGACCAAGAATTAAGATAGTAAGTGTAACACCTCTTCTTATGTTATAATGAGCCTGACGTGCTTCAGCTCCAAGAAATACCATTGATCCCCATCCGGCAAGTGATGTAAATGAAAATACCATACCCAATGCCACTCCATTCCAGCCTGTAGGAGAATAAGCTGGTGTGAAAACCTTAAGATTAAATGGAGTTGGAGTCCTAATTAATATAACGATTGCAACAATAATAAGTAAAAGTATTTCAGCAGTGCCAGTATAAAGACTATACCTTAGAGAATTTTTAATTCCAGAATATGCTAGCAAAAATGCTAGAATACCAACAATAAGCCCAATTGGATACCAAAACCAACTTGGTACATTTATTCCAAAAGCCTGTAATCCATATTGGATTGCAAGTGCTGTTTCAAAATATATGAAAGGTGTGGCTCCTATTACTGTATATAGTATATACGTCCACCCACCAAATGCTCCGAGTCTCGGTCCTAATCCACGTTCAATATATCTGTAGTATCCCCCGCTAGAGGCAACTTTTCTAGAAAATGAATATACAACAAATCCTGCTGAAAGAATTCCAAAGAGTGCAAGGATATATGTTAATGGTAAAGAACCATAAGCAAAAGCAGCAGCCCCAGTCATTGTGGCTGTGACAGCTATCGCTGGGGCTGTAAATGAAATAGACTGAAAAATTAGTTCCGCATAAGTAACAACACCTTTCTTTAAATCTTTGCTTCTTTGTGATAAAAGTTTATCCTCGCTTTCCATAATCCCACCCAAATATAATGTACTATTTTAACACCCCAAATCTGTGGGATTAACCTCTGCAAATTCTTGTTGTAAAAGATCTATATAAATTTTTATTATAACATATTTATATTGTGATATGAAATATCAAAATAACATTGTTATGAATATATTGCAAAAATTTTTATCTTTTTGATGATTGTAATAATATAAAAATAAACTTATGTTAATTTATATAAAATATTTTTTATATTCTGAAAAATTTTAAAAAGTGGAAATTTTATGAGAAATCTACTAGTAAATATATACAAGAATTCAATACTTTATTTTTACTTTAATTAATTGTGATATCATGGTTAAAGTAGGAGATAAGGCTCCAGTTTTTGAGGGTATAGATGATTCAGGAAATAAATTTTCGTTAAAAGATTTTCTGGGAAAATATAACATAGTCGTGTATTTTTATCCAAAAGATGACACCCCTGGTTGTACTAAGGAAGCATGCTCTTTTAGAGATAATTGGGATTTATTAAAAAATCTCGATACTATAGTAATAGGAGTAAGTTCTGATGATATTGATTCGCATAAAAATTTTAAGAAAAAATACTCATTACCTTTTATCTTAATAAGTGATAAAGATAAAAAAATTAGGAAATTATATGGAGCTGATAGCTTTTTAATACCAAGCAGAATTACTTATTTAATAAATAAAGAAGGAATAATAACTCTAATTTATAAGAATCAACTAAATCCTCAAAGTCATGTTATAGAAGTTTTAAATAAACTTAAGGGAACATAATAAAAACAAAATCCTTAATTTGTTAACTTTATAATAGAAATTTAATAATATTAAAGATGATTTAATTGATTAAAGGTTAAAAATTATGCCATGATGTCAATTCGTTTATTATCTAAAATTCCTCAAATAATTGGGATTAATTATATTAATGCATAATATAATGTATCCAATAAGGAATATAAATTTTTAAAATTAAATATATAATGGTGAGAAATTGGAAGAAGAAAGTAATGTAGTTGCATTTGGACCCCTTCCAAAAGCCTTTTATCAATCTTTATTTGAACCATATGCAAATAAGCTTCAAAAGAAGGTTAATATTGAGGTATTTTCTGATTTAACAAATATGGATAAAATAAAAGATGCATTACAAAAAGCAGATGTTATTTTAGGAGATCATACAATGAAAATTAAAATTGATAAAAGCTTGTGTGAAATGTTTGGGCCTCGTGTAAAATTATTACAACAACCCTCGACAGGTTTTGATCATATAGATATAGAGGCATGTAAACAAAAAGGAATTCCTGTTGCAAATATAGGTTCAGCCAATTCTTTATCTGTTGCAGAATATGCAATCATGGTTGCATTATCTTTGTTAAAAAGGTTAATCTTAGCTAACAACAGCATCAAAGAAGGTAAATGGTATCAGTGGGAATTAATGGATATGGGAACCTATGATTTGTATGGAAAAAGCTGGGGAATTATTGGTATGGGAAGGATAGGAAAGGAATTAGCAAAGAGATTAATTCCATTTAATGTTAAGGTTTTTTATTATGATAAAGTAAGACTTAATGAAAACGATGAAAAAAATTTAAACGTAACATTTAAACCAATTAATCAAATTCTTAGGGACAGCGATATAATATCTCTTCACGTACCATTAACCAATGAGACAAGAAAAATGATAACAATGAGAGAATTGAGAATGATGAAGCCATCATCAATTTTAATAAATGCTTCAAGAGGAGAACTCATTGATAATGAAGCTTTGGCAAATGCGTTGCAAAATGGAATAATTGCTGGAGCAGCTATAGATGTGTTTGATAAAGAACCCCCTGATATAAATCATCCATTAATTTCTTTGAGCAGAAAGAATCCCAATGTAAACTTAATATTAACTCCCCACATTGCTGGCGCAAATACTGATACAAGAATGAGGATTATACAAGTATCAATAGAAAATGTGATAAGAGTTTTATTGGGACAAAAACCTGAAAATGTTGTCAACAGTGATTAAAAATGGTAGAAATAAAATTATCTGAGGCATTAGCAAGAGGATTAATAAATTTAGGAATAAAAAGAATTTATGGTGTTATAGGAACAACTGTATTAAATTTTTATGATGCTCTATATGAATACAAAAATGAGATAAAACAGATAACAGTTAGAAAGGAAAACGTTGCTATTTCTGCTGCAGATGCTGAGTATAGAACAACAAAAAAACCAGCAGCAGCAGTTGTTCATGCTGGAGGGGGATTTTTAAACTCATTAACAGGTTTAGGTATTGCAATGAAGGATAGATCAAGATTATTACTTATTACTGGAAGTGTTAAGAGAAGATTGAAGAACACGGACTCATGGCTAGAGGTAGATCAAGAAGGGTTATCTAAAGCATTAAATCTATATCATTACTATGTAGAAAGCCCAGATGTATTTGTTGAAAAATTTGAAAAAGCTATGATAGACCTTTTTTATGGAAATCCAAAACCGGTTGTCTTAGAAATTCCGGAAGATATTTGGGATAAAAAAATTAATATAGATGAAAATAATTTTCCAAATATTAGCTATGAAAAAGAAGAAAATGTTAATGAAGAAGATGTTAAAAGGGTAAAAGAAGAAATTTTGAAAAGCAATAAGCCGTTGATTTTAGTTTCTAATGAAGTTAATTTTGAAAATTCTAGAAGTTACATTTATGAATTATCAGAAATAACTGACTCTTACATTTTAACAACAGGAAATGCAAGAGGGATATGCGAGGAAGATCATCCAAGATGCATAGGCAGAGTAGGTTATGGTGGTGGATCTCTTTATGCTGATAATGCATTGAAATCAACAGATTACCTGTTAGTCTTTGGAGAAGGCTTTGATGATATAACAACATATGGATTTAATTTAACTCCATCTGAAAGCATAGTTGTTATATCAAATGATCCTTCATCAGAACTAAGGCCATCATATTATGAAACAATTAAAGCAGATCCATTAGTTTTTCTAAAAGAACTTGTGAATCAATTGAAAAGGGATACCAAAAATAAGAAAATTAATGATCAATGGAAAAAAGAAATAGAAAAATACAAAAATGATTGGGACAATCTAATAAAACAGACGCTTAAGAGAAAATATAGAGATGCCGTAAATCCTGCTTTGTTCTTTTCTAAACTTAATGATGCATTAAAAAGAAATAGAATCATCATAGGAGGTCAAGGTACCCACGTTTTATATACATATGATTATATGAAAGTATATGAATTTGGAGGATTTATGGCTGCAACTAATCTAGGATCAATGGGGTTTGCCTTACCTGCTGCAATAGGAGCAAAGATTTCAAATCCTGATCGAGAAGTAATAGCAATTATAGGAGATGGTGAGGCTTTAATGAGCATTGAGGCCTTGCAAACAATAAAAGATGAAAATTTGGACGTAAAAATCATAATTGTTAATGATAATTCATATCGTGTCCTTTATTTAAAGCAATTAATTAATAAATCTAATAGAATTTATGGAACAGAACTAAATAACCCTGATTTTGCTAAATTAGCAGAATCGTTTGGTATTAGGGGAATAAAAATAAGTAGGGATGAAGAAATAGACAATTCTATAAAAGAAATTTTAGCTAATGGACCAATAGTCGTTGATTTAATAACTAGTAGAGATGATATGCCTCCAACAAATACTGAGATGGTCTTAAAGATGGACCAAACATAATTCTTAATTATTAAATTTTTATTAAGATGAATTTGATTAAAAGAAATACAGCTTTATTAACTTAATTTTTATTAATTATGGGATTTCCATTTACATAAAACAATGATTACATATATACGCATTCTTATGTTACATAGTAAAGTAACATAATTATATTAAATTTTTTCTATTTTACATTATAAATAAGGTAATAAAATTTTGGGTAAAAATATATTATTAAACCTGTTTTTTGAGGGTCTCATATAGTAAATACATAATACATATAATATTTTTATAATATCGAATTAATATTTACAATAAAAATTTTTATAACAAGGTTTTTATTTATATTTATAGGCATCTCATAAGGTAATTAATTATTAATGATTTATTATTAAAATTGTAATTCAAATCTTTGAATTAAAAATTAGTTAGCATTTACCTAAAGGAATACCATTTTTAATTGCCCTATCAATTATTTCTTTTGGTAATTGCTTATAATCAAAGCAAGGTTTATTAATTGTCATTTCTTTCATTATCTTTAAACCAATTTCCTTTAAATCCTTCGTATTATAAAGCTTTAAACCAGTTTCCTCTAATAATTTGTTTGCCTCCTCTTCACCTTTTTTATTTTTTACATCATAATAATTTGTTTGATAAAATAGTGTTGATAAAGCAACTCTTTCAGGTTTCTTTACAGATCTCATATGATATCCTAAAGGATCATAACTTAAATCAACCCTCTTATAATATATTGGTGAATAAAGATATTCAATTCTACCATCCCATAGATATTTTAATTTTTTAGACCATGTAAAAAGCCAATGCTCTACATGGTATTTATCTCTACATCTATGACTTAGATCTCCACAAAATGATATTAATGGATAATAAACCAAATAATAAAATTTATCATCAGAATTATAAACAAAATCTTTAATTTTTTCTATTAATTTATCAGTTGCTATAAAATCAGCATCCCATATTAATACATATTTATAGTTAACATGCTTTAAAGCTTCATTTCTAGCAATATGCTGTCCTAATGGTGGTTGTTTAATTAATTTTATAGGTAATTTTGATGATAATTCTTCAATAATTTGTGTTGTCTCATCATTTGAAGAATCTACTACAATATATTCATCAACTAAGTTAGATATGCTTTTTAATGATAAATCTATCCAATCAGGTTCATTATATGATAAAACGACTGCACTAATCCCTTTTTCTTTACCTTCCCTTCTAGAATCAACAAAACTTGGTATTGTTAAAATATTTGATATAAAATTGCTTAAAATAAAAACACCTCTTCTACCTAAAATTTTCCTTCTTGCAACCTTAACCATTTTTGTTTTCCAATCCATTTTTATCAATTTTAAAGAAAATGAGATACTTTTTAAATTTTTATTGTTTTTTAATTAAAGCTAATGTAAAAACTTATTTATCTTTAAATGCTAAAGATAATCATAAACCTCGTATTAATTTGAGGCAAAACGCATTAAATAATTCATATAGATCTTAAAAAATAGGTTAAAAATATAATAAATTATTTTGCAATTACTTCTATTCTTTCTCCTGTTGCTTTAGGACCTAAAGCTGCTATATCTAATGCAACTATTATTGCAAATGCAAACGTCGTAAGGTAAAGTGCTGTTGGCCCTGATGTTACTAAAACAGATCCTAAATATGTTAGAAATATAAAAGTTCCTAATCTACTTAAACTGTACTGTAATCCATCAGAAGCAGCCCTTACCCTTGTTGGGAGTATTTCAGCCATATATTGATGATACGTATTTGAAAATAGATTTAAAAAGGTAGCCAATAAAAATCCAGAGGTTTCAAGTAGAATAACACTATGAGAATATCCGAATAATACACCTAGTACACCAGCTAAAGTCATGTAAACAACTATTTGCCATTTTCTATCAAATACCTTCTTGTCTATTAAAAATATTGACAATAATGAACCAATGAAATACCCAGTATAGATTACGAAAGTCATAGTTGTAGATTTAGCAAAGGTGAATCCTTTTGAGTACAAAACTGTTGGAGCCAATGATGTGAATCCATAATATACTGCTGCTTGGAAGAATTGGAATATTAATAGCATTACCATCCTCTTTAGATAAACCCCTTTAAAGGCCTCACTTAGTGGAACCTTTTCAGTCTTTATAACCTCAACCTCAACTGGTTCCGGTAACTTTTTCCCTTCTTTTATAGCTTGTTGTTCAAATTGAGAAACTATCTTATCAGCCTCATCATATTTATTGTGGACTTCCAACCACCTAGGTGATTCTGGTATCATAAATCTAAGAGGTATTATTGTTAAAATACCTATTCCACCTACCCAATAAATCCATTGCCAATGACTAGGTATAGTAAATAGTGATATTAACGCAACTATTATTGGTGAGATCCATGCTATTGTATAAGCTATTGCTAGCCTATTCCCTCTTATTGCTGCAGGATAAAATTCGGTACTCATTATATCTACTACTAATATCGCCTCGGGTCCAGCTCCAAGTCCTGCAATAAACCTTAAGGCCCCCAAGACATATATGTTAGGAGAAAATGGAGTTAATAGATATGCAATGCTCATTATAATCATATTTATTACTATTACTGTCCTTCTCCCTAAGAGATCCCCAATATATCCTAGTAATATTACTCCAACAAATGCACCCAAGAAGAATATAGCTATGGTATAAAATATTGCTGATTCGATGCCAACATGATAATAAAGATGTATTGGAGTAACTGTAAAACCTCCGGCAAATAAATCATACAAATCAAAAAATTCTCCAAGACTTAATAACATGAGGAGTTTTGTATGTAAACTGGTCCATGGTAATCTATCTAATCTTGCAGCAATAGAATACCTTTTCTGGCTAACACTCAATTACATCACCTTTTGTATACATAAATCATAAAAATAATAAATATTAAATAAAATGGGTTTTATATAAGATAAATAGATTTCAGTATAAAATAATTGATTTGGGATAGAAACATGGTGGAAATAGTTGATGATACGCTTAGAGAAGGTCTGCAATCACCCGGGATGAGTTATAAAATTGAAGAAAAAATAAAAATTGCTGAAATGCTAGGTAATGCTGGAATACAGAATGCATTAGTTAGTTATCCTTCTGCTCATTGGTCTGAAAAAAAGGTAACTGAAGATATAATAAAAAGAAAGCTAATAAAGAATGTATATGGATTAGGAAGAGCTTTTAAAAATGATATCGATCAAATTTATGAAACAGGTGCTCATATATCTCTCCATTTTCCTTTTAAATATGATAACATTGATAAAGTTATTGAAGATATAAAGTATGCTATTAAGCTTGATGATATGACTACTGTAGCTTTGGTTGATGTGGTTTCGAATAAAGAAATTATAATAAACATTTTGAGAAAATTAAAAGAAATTGGTTTAAAAAAAGTTCAGCTCCCAGATACAACAGGTAATGCTAATCCAGTATTTATGAGATCATTAATAAAACAAGCTATAAATGAGATAGGAAAAGATGTTGAGATTGAAGTCCATTGCCATAACGATTATGGATTATCAATAGCTAATTGTTTATCCGCTATAGAAGAAGGGGCATCCTCAGTTTCAGCAACAGTTTATGGGATAGGCGAGAGAAATGGGATATCAGATTTATTTACTATATACTATGCCTTAAAAAAGATGGGTTATAATATTTCATTAAATGAACAGGCCTTATTTGAGTTATATGATTATATGAAGGAACTTATTTTAAAAAAGATAGGAGTAGAATTCTTTATAAAAAATTTTCCAATAGTAGGAGAAAATACAAATATTATGACTGCAGGAACCCATGCACATTTTTCATCAGTCTTTTCTCAAGAAAAATATTCAATTAATGTATACGTTGGTAGAAGCATGATTAAAAAAATCTTAGAAAAATATAAAATAAGTTTAAGTGATGAGAAGCTTTCTAGACTAGTTGAACTTATTAAGGATGTTAGTGTTAATGAAGGTAAATCACTTTCTTATGATGATGTTCTGAAATTATCCAAAGAGGTGTAATTATGAGAGCAATTGAAATAGGCCATATAGTTGCTGGACCTACAGCAGGACTATTATTATCATTATTGGGATTCGAAGTTATAAAGATTGAAAAACCTAAAGAAGGGGATATTGCTAGAAGGCTACCTGGGAGTAGCTCAGGAACATTTCCATATTTAAATTACAATAAAAAAAGCATATCTTTGGATATTTTTAAAGAAAAAGGGAAAGAAGCATTTAAAAGGTTAATTAAGACATCTGATGTATTAATTGATAATTTATCTCGTGGAACACTGCAAAATGCGGGTTTGGGATATGAAGAATTAAAAAAGATAAATCCAAGATTAATATATGCATCAATTAAAGCATATGGTTATGGGCCATACGAAAATAGAAAATCTTTAGATTATCCTATAGAAGTTCATAGCGGTTTGGCATATATGACAGGTTTAAATGATAGACCAATGAGATTAGGGGCATCAATTGTTGATATAGGAGCTGCAATGTTTGCCGTTATAGGTATAATGCAAAAAATTTTGGAAAGAGAAAAAACAAATGAAGGAGGAGTTGTTGATATTGGTCTATTTGAAACTGCTTTATTTTTTGTTGGACAACATATATCAACATATCAAATATTAGGTAAACCTATAAAGCCAATTAATGAAGAAGGATTTGCATGGGGTATTTATGATTTTTTCAAAACAAAAGATGATAAATCAATTTTCATAGCAGTAACAACAGATAAACAATGGATTGACTTTTGCAATGCCTTATCCTTAGATATATGTAATGATGATAGATTTAAGAGAAACGAAGACAGATATAAAAACAGAAGCTTCCTAATACCTTATCTTAATAAAATTATTAATTCTTTTAATTCTTATGAGCTTATAAAGTTATTGGATAAAAGCAATATAAGCTATTCTATCTTAAATAAACCATGGGATTTGCTTAATGATGAACATGCAAAGCTTAAAATGATAAATGTATTATACCAAAAAAGAGAAATAGTTGTTCCTAAGCCTCCATTTTATACTTCAATAAAAAGCAATGTAGCCCCTGATCTTGGTGAAAACACGTATGAAATATTAAGAGAACTTGGATATAATGAAGATGAAATAAAAATAATGGAAATTGAGGGCGTAATTTAATTATGAATCTGATAAGATATTTGATAATAATTTATATATAGAATTTCTCAAATGATATAATAGGTTAGGCTGCGAAATCTCAAGCTTTTTGCTTAAAGCGTCAACATTAATTTTCCTAGGCCAATTAAAATAACCGTATTTATAAGCATTATAAAGTACTTCATACTCTCTTTTGCTTATATTACCTACATCAAGGAGGACCTTAGACATCCATGAAATAATAATTCCAGTACTTGCTTCATTATAATCAATATTCAATATTTTATTTCCACTAGTTATTTCTTTTATAAAAGAATCTAAGTTCTTTTTGTTTTTTAATAATATAAGAAATCTTTCATAATTATCACCTGCTATTGTTGGCATAAGCAATGCTGAATCATATTTTACTAGAGTCTTTACAATTCCATGGCCTTCTTTAACGCCATTTATAATAAACGTGCTTTTTCCTATCTTATTAAGATCGAATTTAGTGAAATCACTATATCTTACTTTCCACCTTTTTAATTCATAATCTGATCCCCTTTCTAATAATTTTAGCATAATGGTAACGGAATTAAGTTTCTCATTTATTGGAAATACTGATAATGAAAGAATTTCTTGGTTAATATCATGAGATATTTTCGAAAGACCACAATCGCTCTTAACTGTTAAATCTAATATTAGCATTGGAAATTCCTATTATAAATTTATTATATTAGAAGTTATAAATATATGTTTAATTTAATTTTATTTCTGAAATAATTTAATTATATGCATATGTTACCATGGAATCAAAATCTTTTGTTATTTTATGATTATAGTTATGATAAAAAATCAATATTTTTACAAAAACATAATCCATTTATTAAATTTCAAGACATAACATCTTAGATATAAATTGCTGTGATGATTTCTTTGTTAATTGCTGATATTATATATTTTTTAAAGAAAAGTTGTATAGTGATTTCAATTATTCTTAAATTCTCTTATGATTGAGAAATCATTGACAGCATTATACAGCAAATAAACTCTTTGCCTTTATATTTGCGAGAAAGTCGGATAAGGCTCTTTGTAAAGAGAATATACATGTATAACCAAAAAGTTTTTATAGATTTGATGTTTTATAACCAAAAAATTTTATATTTTCTCTTTTTGCTTAATAATATTAAAAATTAAAAAAAGATAAATAAAATTAAGAATATACTCCCCATGGTAAAAATACCAAAACAGATACAACAGCTACTATAATTGTTGCGGGGATAAAACCTATAATACTAAGAGCTCCATCACTTCCAATATACGTCATTATTAGTATAAATATTAGATAAACAATGTACCATATAGATTTTCTAAACTCTCCTTTGACTTTAAATATTAAACCGAAAACTATAGAGGCAATTAAACCTATTGCAATAGCGTAAGGTACAGAAGGCCACCCACTCCAAAATGCTATAAGAGATGATGAAATAAATGCCAAAACAGCCCATACCCATCCCAATGGCAATCTATAATTCTTTGGTGTTATATTTTTCTTCCTTGCAGCCATCATCGTAACAGGTAAAGTTGCAAATGCCAAATAACCTCCTACAACAGCATCTTCTAGCAATGAATATATTGCATGGATTGGTGCGGTTAAGAAAGTAAGTATTGCTCCTACAATAGCAAAAATGATTAAAGCCCAATATGGAATAGCATAAGTTGCGCTAACCTCTTTCAATTTATCAGGCATGTAGCCAGATCTTGAAATAGCAAATACTACTCTTGTTCCACTTCCTAGATATATATAACCTGTAACAAAAGGACCTAAAATTGCTACTATTAGAACTAACAATAAGGATAGTTTGGAATGAAGGGATGAAGATATATCAATAAATGGGTTACCTGGCAAACTAGATACAGAACTCCAATCACCAAACTTTATACCTAATGCACTCCAATTTAATCCTCCAATAAAAACAATTGAAAATAGAATATAAATAATTGTTTGTCCTAAAACTGTTAAGAGTATAGCTTTTCCTAGAAAACTTTTATCTTTAACCTCTTCGGCAAAATCAGGTATAACTCTAATTCCACCATAGGCGAACATAGCCAATGGTATTGCTAAAAAAATTCCTGAAAAGCCAAACGGAGCAAATCCTCCTGGTGTTTTTATAAAATTACCTGGAGAAAAGAATACAACAGCTATTGATAATGCCGCAACAATATATATAATCAATTTTATTAATCCAAGTCCTAAAGTTGTCCTTCCAAAGGCTTTAACACCAAAATAATTAAAGGGAACAAATAAAAGAAGTAATAGAGTACCTACTATAGCACCTAATACTGTTGGAATAGTTGTTCCTGGAACTAGCAAATTTGGGAAAAAGTAGGCTAATCCTTCGACAGTTGCTAAAGCTTCTATTGGGGGTATGAAGAGATACCATACTAAGTTCATGAAAGATGAAATAAGGTTTAAAATGTTACCATGGGTATATAGTGGGTATCTTGCTGGACCTCCTGCTTCAGGCCAAACCAATTCAAGTTCAATTATTGGAATTGATACAAAGGTGTAAAATATCCCTCCTAGGATCCATGAAATTATAATAGAGGGGCCTGCATAACCGGCCATGCCTGCTGGAGAAAACAAAATACCAGTTCCAACAGCACCAACAAGACCAGCTATAAATATTTCTAAAAATGAAAGTTCCTTTCTAAGACTAGCTCCTTTGCTATTTTCTCCCATAATTTCACCTATACAATTATGTATCCTATTGTAGTATTTAAATATTTTAATACTAGAAATACATATTTGATTTTATAAAATTAATCATAAAATATTTTAAGAATTTTCAAATTTTTTCTTATCTTCATCTTTCATTCCCCAATATTTTTCAGGGAACTTTCCATTCTCTACTTCAGATTTATAATTAGAGATTGCATTTCTAATTATTGATTTTAAATCAACGTATCTTTTTGCAAATTCAGGAGAATAATCACCCATACCTAATATATCATTTATAACCATTATTTGACCATCGCAATAAGGACCACTTCCAATGCAAATAGTTGGAATTGATATTTTTTCAGTTATTCTTTTTGCTACTTCATATGCAGTATACTCTATGACCAATGAAAAAATTCCAGAATCCTCAAGCTGAATTGCATCATCTAGTAAATCCTTAGCTTCTTGATAATTCTTTCCTATTAGCCTATAACCTCCAATTTGTTTATATTTTTGAGGAGTTAAACCAATATGGCCCATAACAGGAATACCAGAATTTACAATATTTTTTATAACTTCCTTATATTCACTACCTCCTTCTAATTTAATTGCATCTGCCCCTAATCTCAAAAACTTTGATGAATTTAAAATAGCCTTTTCTTTACTATATTCATAGCTCATAAATGGCATATCTGAAACTACTAAGGCCTTAGGATTTGCATTACATACAGCCTTAGTATGAATCAACATTTCGCTCATACCTACTTGCAATGTAGATGGATAACCTAAAATAACCATACCTAATGAATCTCCAATTAATATTATATCAACTCCTGCTTCATCAGCAATTTTAGCAGTTGGATAGTCATAAGATGTTATTGCAACTATTTTTTTATTATTTTTCATTTTCATAATATCTCTAATGGTTAATTTTTTTCTCTCCAAAATCTCACCTATTTAATTTGTTCACATAACCGATTATTTGCTTTTATTAAATTTTTTAAAGCAATAACAGATTTATATGCAAAGTAATTATATTTAGCTTCATAATTTGACTTTTTAGCAACTTCATATAAAGCTAAATTAATGTAATCAAGTTCTGTCTTTTCTTTTCCTAAGCATATGTCTTGCAATGTGGAATTATAATTATAATAGGTGTTCCTTAAGGTATCAATAAGCTCCTTTATTGGATCTCTTTTAAAGTTTATGTTAAGAAGGGAAGCAATTTCCTTTGATTCTTCTGCTATTTTTAATGACAAATCATATGCATGTTCATTTTCTAAAATAAACCCATTGTGCTTTAAATAAAGGGTTGCTATAGGATTTATCGCTGAATTTATAATAACCTTTTCCCATCTATATGGCTCCACGTTTTCAACTAATTCCAGGTTTATCTCATTTAATTTAAAATCTTTAAATTCATTTGTACAATTTTTGTTCTTGCATCCAAGCACTATTTTATTTCCTCCAGAGAAAAGTGAGTGGCATTTTTCAATTTTCTTTATGCCATAATAAATTATCATTGACGCTGCATCAAAAAATTTTTCCAATTTTTCTAGTGAATAAAGACCATTTTGAGTCGATATAGCTAACTTAGCCTTTATATTATTTAAAGATAAACTTATTGCTTCATCTAAATCATAGGCCTTAACTGTAAAAATTAGATAATCAAGTTCTTCTTTTATATCTTCATAACCACAAATCCTTATATTTTCTTCTCCTAATTTTTCAACAATTACCCTTTGTTCTTTACATCCGTGAATTTTATCTATAGCAATTACATCATATCCACTTTTCTTAAATATATACGATAAAAAACTTCCGATTGCTCCACAACCTATAACTCCTATCTTCACTCTCTTTCCCTTACTTAACTCTCCAAAATATATTTTGGTATAACTAGGGAAACTACAAAATTTGGCTCATCAACAATTTCAGAAATCCTTAAATTACCTATTACACTGCTTAAAACATAACCTTCTTCATATGATAATTTATATTGTCTATTCAAAAGTTCGATCATATCATTAACTGCATCTTTTGCTGCTTGATATAAATCGCTTGAAATACCCATAGCTGCTATTACTTCTCCTTTAAAATCATCTTTGTTAGGGCTAATTGTGAAGGGTCTCTTAATTTTTAAATCTTTTATAACCTTGACCTTCAATTTAACCTCTGCACTCGTTTCAATAGCTGTACCACAAATTTCTCCATCTCCTTGAGATGCGTGGGGATCAGATATCGATAACAAAGCACCTTCTACATTAACGGGTAAATAAATTTTTGATCCTATGCCATTTAATCTATTATCCATATTACCTCCAAAATATTGGGGAGGTATCATATCATATTCTTTGTCTTCTTTTGGAGACAATCCTATTACACCTAAAAATGGCCTAATTGGTATTTTAATCCCCCTTAAAAAATCCTTTGCTATTGCATAATTTTCTTTGATATCCCATATTATTAATCTTTCATTAAACCTTTTTTTAAGAATACCAAAATCACTTAATATTGCACTCCATCCCCATTTATCAACTTTAATATCTTGGATTTCTACTTCTAAAGCATCTCCAGGTTTTGCATCATATACGTAAATTGGTCCAACTGCTCCATCAAACTTGCTTGAATCTAATTTAGATAGGTCTTCTGTCTTAAAATCATATTTTATTTGTTTTGTTGAGGAGTCTGGGACTTTAATTAACAATTCATCTCCAGAATTAACATAAGCTATTGGTTTTAATTTATTACTCCATTTAAAATGAACATTACTATCCATAAAACCATCTATCTGAATCATTTTTATTCCCTTTATTTTATTATTTTTACATCTTAATAAAAATTTCCCATTATTGGGGGTAAGTAAAATTTTTTATATTCTCTATTTCTTATTAGGGATTGGTATATAAGTGAACTACCCCGCCCTTGCGGACGGGGCATCCCCACTTCGCGATGGGGATTTCCTGCTTCTCAGAGTAACCTCGATCCCCCTACACACACAGTATTCTATTGAACGGAACCGTTCCGTTATACCCTATGCGGAAGCGGGGTTACGGAGGGTTTACTCTCCACAGGCTTAATCCCCAGTCCCTAGGGTATGACCTAGCGCTTTCAGCCAATGCCTAATTTTTTTCCCAGAATTGATGAATTATAATAAATCCTTCTATAAGGGGGCTATCCACCCCCTCCTCACGGAAGGGGACTTTCGCCCCCTTAACCCCCATCTAGTTAAAGTAGGAGTTGGGTTACAGTTTTTATAAAAATTCATTCTAATTAGCTCATACTTTCTTTACTGTATATGGAAAGATGGATTAAGAACTGTTTTATCATGGGAAAAATAAAATATAGCTCTATTGTTAAGAAATTTCAGAGTTATGATATAAAAACTAAAGGAAACTGGTTACACTTAGCAGAAGACTAATATAAAATAATGGTATTTTGAATATAAGACTTGTTTAAAAACTAATTATGGTATAATCATCTTTGATAAGAAAATGATGGATATATTTTAAGTAGAATCTTTATGGGATAATAGTTCGAAATGGCAGCATATTTCACTTATTTATTCTCATTTTAAAAATTATATACAAAACTATTATGAATGCGATTATTGACATTATTGATGAAAAATAGTAAGCATAACTATATCTAATTTCATAAAGCAGTCCCATTATCATATTACTTAAAAATACACCAATACTTCTTCCAAAGGTTAATAGTCCCATATTACTTCCCATGCTTTCCGATTTAGAAAAACGGGAAATAATGGAAGGTTCGAATGTTTCTGTAGAGGCTATTGAAACTCCTAGAAGAAATGAAAACGGATAAATGGCCATTATTCCATAAGATGAGAATTGAGCAAACCCTAGCGAAGAAAAAGATCCTAATAAATATCCTATAAATCCCAATGCAAAGAAATTGTTAATCCTTAATCTACCTAATAAAAAACCAAATAATGAAGATGCTGACAGAAAAATACCATAGCTTATAACTGATAAATATGCCTGATGAGTGAAAAATTCTGTAGTTATTATTGGAAATCCAAAGCTATATTGTGTAAACCCAAATAACGTTGTAGATATAACTATCAAAGTTATTATTTTATTATCGCTTTTAAAAGATATTTTTCTTTTCTCCACCTTTTTTCCTGAATTAGATATTGATAAAAGATATGTTGATATTGCTAAGGGAACCATTGTTATTAATAATAAATATTGTATTGGAAACTTAAAGAATAATAATATTGTTGTATATGTTATGGCCAAAACTGCTCCTCCTAAGTCTAAGCTATGGAGTATGCCAAAAGCCTTTGATCTTTCACTTTCTTCAGTTACTTCTGTTAACATTGCTCTCCTTATAGGTGACCTAAAGTTCCTAAACCACCAAGGAATCATAAATAAAAGTAATGCTTCCCACAGATTTTTAGAAAAACCGAGCAATGAAATAATTATTATGAGGCCATTTCCTAAAACTGCCATCTTTTTTCTGCCAAATTTATCTCCCATTATTCCTCCAATTAATCCCATTAAACTTCCTATACCATAATTTAATGCTTCTGCAATTCCATAAAGCCATATAGGGGCTTTTAATATTATAACAAATATTAAAGGAAACATAACTACAGCCGTTTGATAGCCCAAATCTGCAAAAAACGCTGAAAAAGATAATTTATAAACCTCCTTTTTTATCATTTTCTTCTCCTTCTAACTTCATCTTCATCCTAAATTAAAAATATTCCTTTAATAATTTTATGTTTACATTTATCAAATGAAAGAAGTCTTAAGGGATTCTTAATAAGGTTCACAATTACATAATAGATCATTATCATAAGCACATGTTATATGTATGGGCAAACTGGGGGAATTACTTCGTTTCTTTTCCATACTTAACTAGTAAATAGAAGTATAGCTAATGAACAAATTTTGTTAAGACAATATCTTTATCCTCTTTTGCTTGAATTCTATCCTATTTTGAATAATATCATATTATACATAATAATACTGACCTAAATACATTTTCATATTAAATACCAAAATAAAAAGCTTAACATGTTTATTTTCACTGCTAGATATTTTTGATTTTAAATTACTTATTAATACATTTCATATATAATGAATAAAGAAAACCCAAACATTATGCTCATCTCAAATAGAAGGAATTTCATTACTGTAAAAATTCATATATTAAAGTAATTTGCAATATATAAAAATTTAAGTTTGAGATATTATTAAATTATTAGGGTATTAATGTCACAAACAAATAATTTTACATTTGGCATAGAAGAGCTTGATAACTTATTAAACAATATAGAACAAGGAAATGTTATACTTATTGCTGGAAATCCAGGTGCAGGAAAAACTACATTTGCATCTAAGATAGCATATGAAAATATGAAAAAATATAATTCAAAAACAATATATATAAGTTTTATTGAAGGGAAGAATGAATTTTTTAGAAACATGAAAAGTTTAGGTCTTGATTTTAATGAGTTTGAGAATAAAGGGTTGTTTAATTTTTTAGAAGAAATAACGTTTACAAACAAAGAAATGATTCCAGATCTCTTAAATCAATTTATTGATATTATTGATAAAATAAATGCAAAAATATTAATTATTGATAGCATTACATCTCTAATTCAATTAAGTCATAGTATC
This sequence comes from Caldisphaera lagunensis DSM 15908, assembly GCF_000317795.1. Classification (NCBI taxonomy): domain Archaea; kingdom Thermoproteati; phylum Thermoproteota; class Thermoprotei; order Acidilobales; family Acidilobaceae; genus Caldisphaera; species Caldisphaera lagunensis. The sequence goes on along the minus strand of NC_019791.1, from coordinate 171,709 downwards.
ATACATTTAAGAGAGATCTTGCATAATTTTCTCTACAGAATTTCTAAAACAAAAGGTATTACTTCGATTCTCATTGAAGAAATTCCATATGGAAGTGAAAAAATAGGTATTGGAATAGAAGAATTTTTGGTTGATACAATAATATTACTGAAAGCTATAAATTTAAAAGGAAAGATTGTTAGAGTTGCAGAAATAAGGAAAGCTAGAAGATCAAATATTTCATTAACTACAATTCCATTTATAATAAAATATGATAAGGCAATTTCATTATTGTATCCTAAAAAGTTTAATAGAGTAGCAAAACATAAAATAATAAAAATTGTATTAGATAATAATGATTTTTATATTGATACTGGAAGCCAAAATCTAATCATAGTACATCCAAAGATAAACCCATTTTCATTAGCTTCACTAATCATACTTGGTACATTAATAGGAACTCCTTCCTTATTAGAAAATATTAGAAGAAAACTATCATAAGGTTAAGAAGTTGTGTTGCTAACAAATTTTATTCGCAGTTAAAACATTGCATAACAAATACTGGAATAAAAAACAATAAAATTGAAGAATTATTAAAATACTATGTAATTGATGGCATAGATCCGACCAAGTATAATCTAATTGATTACTTTGATCATGTTAAAGAAATTGAAGAAAAAGAAAAGCCTGCGTTTGTTTTAAATATTGGATTAGATGAATTAATTAGTTTAATTGCAGATGATAAAATATATCCAATATTACAATTAGAAGCATTTGCTAGGAGAATAAACAATAATATAACTACTCTGTATACATTTAATGGGACTATAAAAGACTATTATAAAATACCGTTAAGTGAATTATATGATAATATTTGGTATTATTATCCATCAAAAGACAATAAACTTATATTAAGACCATTTAGGATTAAAATGAAAATATTTTCAAATGTAACATATGCGATAAATATAAAGAATACACCTTGCACCTTCTAAGCGATAAAAGAAATATCCAGCTTCTACTTTTAGGGCATAGATTGAATTAAATTTACATTCTTTATTATATCAATTCTTGCATAATATTACTAGTAGTTTTAATTTATACAATAAAAGAATCTAAGTATGTAAACTTTGTATTGAATTTGATTAATGCTGATTGTTATCGGTGCAAAAGCAGTTCGGGTTTGTTTACGTTCAATTCTGACAAATATTCAAGATGATTTGAAATTTTAATAATTGTTTTATTACTTTTAATTTATTTACCTATTAGTTACCATAATAATTTATCTTTTTAATAAAAAAGTTTAATTAAAAATAACATGATAAATCTTTTTAACTAATATTAATTATTTTTAAATCTAAACCTATATAGACCTTTTATTACTCTTTGAAAATCTATCAATGAATACACTATATATTATTGCAAATATTATCAGAATAAAAATAAGTCTTCCTATTATTTGAGAAATAAAGCTAGCTGCAAAACTAATTAAAAACAAAAGACCCATAGAAGATCTTATATTGATTTGATGTCTTAATGAAACTAATGATTGTTGATCAATTGTATTAGCGTATTCTCTTATTATTCTTCTTAGCATTAGGGCCCAAAGAAATGCTAATGCTGCTAAAGTTCCAGTTAAATAAAATATATCTTGAGTCCTCAATATTTCTGGTAAAAGAGAAATAATAATTAATAAAAGAACATCATATAATGGAAAGTTATTTGTTTTTATAGGGTACTTAAATCTATCACTTATATACCTCCACCAAAACCATATTACTAATACATTAACTATAATATAATCTATAATTGCTGGAAGACTAATTGTATAATAATTTAATGATTGCGAATTAAAAGCTAACGCTATTGCGACTATCATAGTTGAAAGCTCTAATATTAATACATTTGTTGTAAGCTTTTCCTCACTCAATTATATTCCCAGTTATATTTTTATTAGCCTCATTAAAAAATCTATTTTGAATTCAAAACTAAAATTATCTTTGATTTATTCAAAGTTATTTTTATAGAGTATGTTTCCATCGATTATTGTCATTACAACGTTATTTAAATAACTATTTAAGGGATCTTTACTTAATATAACTATATCCCCCTTCTTTCCTAATTCAATACTTCCTAAATCTTGTCTATAAATAGCTGTTGCACTTTTTTGAGTATAAGAAGCATACGCCTCTTGAAGATTTAAAGATTCATGCATTGTATATTTGCTTAATTCTATGTTTTGATTTGATCCACGATTAACTGCTGCATCTATCGATAAGAAGGGATCAATGGGTTCAACAGGAGCATCTGTAGAAAATGCAATGTCTAATCCATGATTTATTAACGATTTAAATGGATAAACCCATTTTGCTCTATTTATACCCAATCTTTTTATGACCCAAAAGTCTGATATTATGAAATGGGGTTGAACAACTATTATAGGGTTTATTTTTGATAATTTCATAAATTGATCTTCTCTAACCAAAGAAGCATGTTCAATTCTATTCCTTTCCCCGCATTTTTCATAAACATCTAATACATTATCTAAAGCAGCATCACCAATAACGTGAGTTGCTGTCTTTAAATTCAATTCCTTTGCTTTTAAACAATTTTCTAAAAGCTGATCTTTTTCCATAGCTATAAATCCTTTATTTTCTGGATCATCTTCATAAGGATAGCTTAAATATGCAGTCCTTGATCCTAAGGAACCATCTGAAAATAATTTTATGCCTTTTATTTGAAATAAATCATCATTTTTAATTTGTTTTGATTTATACATAATATTACCATTCAAAAAAGCTGAAATCCTTATTTTAAGCTTATTTTCAGATCTCAATTCTAAAATTGCTGATAAGCTTTTTTCATCTACGCTCATGAATCCAACTGAAGTTATTCCTTTTGAAATCAATTCATTTTGAGCTAATTCTATTAATTCCTTTTGTTCCTCAATATCTCTGTTTTCCCTCATTAGTTTCCTAATTTCATCAAATGCAGTTTCTTTAATTATACCAGTAGGTTCATTATTAGGAAATTTATCAATGCCATAGACCTCTTTATCAAAGCTATAGAGAAATTTTATTGCTTTTTCGTTTATTAAAGCTGAATGTAAATCAATTCTAGAGAAAATTGCTGGTTTATTTTTAGTACAATTATCTATATCATAATGATTTGGCCACCTATTTTCTAAAAATTTTTCTTGGTCCCATCCATGCCCGTAGATCCAATTTTTAAATTTATCTTTTTTATTTTTTATAGATTCACATAAATCCTTAACTGATTTTACATCCCTTAAATCTATTCCATTGATATATTCGCCCAGTTCGTCAATATGTATATGAGCATCAATAAATCCTGGAATTGCATAATATTTATTTTTTAAATCTAAGATTTCTATTTTTTCTTTTTTTGCATAATCTAATATCTTATCTTTATTACCAATAATTTCGATCTTACCATCATTAATTAATAAGGAATTTATTATTTGCAAAGGATAAAACGATGCATATATAAATCCATTAATAATAGCTAGTGATCCCATGGATTTCACCAAAACTTAATTCAAATTTATATACTAATTCTACCATTATTAAGCTTTATCAATAATAAATAATCTAAAAATACCAATAATAACTTAGCATATTATAGGTTCTTAGTTTAAATATAAATTCAGAATAATTTTTCTTTATAATTTTGAGTTAAACCTTTTTTAAATATTTATCATATTAACTATGAAACATTTGTTAGAAATTTGCCAAAATTATGGCAACCTTCCCCCTTTTATTTTTTTCTCCTCTCAAAATGTTAGGTTTGTTGTCTCCTTTATCATAGTACTCTATATAAGATACCAGTAGTTCATTCCTAGTTTTAATTGAGATGCCTTGTTTCCCTAAACAATTAATGTTCTATAAGTTCATAATTATTTTATAACAATTTCATCAAAAACTTTTTAAAACAATACCCATGTTATAAATTTTATCTTAGACTTTTATTAGTTAAGTCAAATAGATTTATTTTTGGTACATCATTTGAATTTTACTTAGTCGAGTAAAAATTTCAAAAGACATACCGTTATGCTTAAAAGATATTCAACTTTAAATAGAAATTGTGATCAACATGGCTAACCTAGTTAAATTATTGGCAATAATATTTTTGGTTTTAGCCTTGATAGGCTTTGGATTATTTGCTTACGAATATAATATTAAGAATACCCCTCAAACAAATAAATCAAATAATTCATTCTTATTTAATACTCCCATGATAGGTATAGTAACTCCAATGGCAATGGAACAAGCACCAATTTTAGCTCAAATGAAAAACGTCACTGAAATAAATATTAGCGGTTATACATTTTACGTTGGAAAAATAGGCAATCAATGGGTAGTTAATGTAAGAAGCGGAGAAAAGGAATATGCAGCAGAAATGGCAACTTACATCATGGATACTCATTTTCATATAATAGCTAATATTTTAAGTGGTACTGCTGGATCAAGGAATCCCTATATTTTACCAGGAGATGTAGTTATAGGAGCTTATGTAGTTGATAAATCTTCAATTCATTATCATAACAGAGGTTTCCAAAGTGACTATACTGGGGTAGAAATGGTTGTAAACAATAAAAGCCTGATTCAAAATGCTGTAATAGGTGGTTATGGAGAAATAGGACCAACATTGCAAAATGCTTCCTATTATGGTTATGGGCCTGGAACTAATGATTTGAGCTATGTTTATGTTGCTGCTCTTCCAGCATCACTAGGATTAGTTCAAATTGCCGAAAATGCCCCAATAGGTTATATATCTATTGCAAATGCTACTGGTAATAGTTCTTTATCTGGTATTGTAAAGTCGCAAATTATTGTTGGTGTTATAGGATCAGCAAACCAATGGACAGAACCATTAACATGGATGGAGGATCAAAATGCCTTATATCAATCTGATGCAGGTGAAAATGAAGGAATGGGATTTGCTTATGTAAATGCCGAGTTAGGCATACCTTGGATAATTGTTAGAGGGATTTCTGATTCTCCTTGGTTCCCTAATGCATATATAGGAGTAATAGCAGCACAAAGAGCTGCTAATGTTACTATATTTATTGTTGAACATTTCTCTCAAAACAATTTATATAAAACAGTAAACATGAGCGTACTATCAAACATATCCAATGCGGTGCTAAATGGTTATTTGATAGCTTTAAGGGCCTACTATTCTGTTGGAAATGTAACTATGATAAAATATCAATTACAAAATGGAACAATAATTACAGTTGTTAATCCCAATGAGGTAGAATATACTTATGGATTTGGTTATAAAATATTAGAAGCAAGAAATCAATCTTGATTTTTTTTTTTTTAAAAATGATTTTTTTATAGTAAAAGGTAATGGATAAATTTATCATTAGTTTTATATTATTTTAGTATCTATTAAACCTATAAATTATGATAATATTAAAACAAGTTTATAACTTTTTAAAACACAACAAATTTTTAAAATATAGATATATCTAAAATTCTTATGAATCTAGTTATGATTATAGATACAATTATTATAATAAGAATTAAAATCCTAGCACTAAATGGTCCAGCCCATAATTGTCTAAGCTCATCCCATTTTTTATTCACGTCTTCAATTTTGAGCAAAGGACGCGTCAGTTTTAATGTATTTGGAATGAATATTAAAGAAATTAAGGCAATCAAAGGTATGAAATCAAACAATGAAGATAGAATTATGGAAAGATACAATAAACCTATTGCAGAATAAACTACATATCTTATTTTATTTCCCATTACTATTATAATGTTTTTCTTATTCAACTTTTTATAGGTCTCAGCCTTTAATGAGCTAGACCCTAATAATATTAAAAAAGTAAAGGAACCGTTTATAATACCAACTAACAATGGATATAATGTCGATAGATTTCCAGTTTGTACAATATATGAACCCCATACAACTAAAGGACCCATAACTATTGCTGCAATTATCTCTCCATATCCCCTATATTTAAGATTAAAAGGTGGTTCACTATATATAACCCCTAAAAATAATCCAATTATACCTATAACAATTACTGGTATTCCGACTCTTAGCGCTAAATAAATGCCTGATAACAAAGCTATGAAGATCATGGAATAGCCGACTGATCTAACAATTTTAGGGTTTAAATTCAAATCAACAATAGCATTATTTCTATGGAATAATCCAGTTTTTCTATATAATAAATCTATATTTGTTTTATAATCAATATAATCGTTAATTAAATTTACTCCAGCTTGGGCTAAAATTAAGGCAATAAGAGTTATAAAATAAAAAGCCCAAATAATCTTACCAGTTTTGTACCAAGCAATAGCTGTACCTAAGGTAACTGAAGAAAATGCACTCAATAATGTTACAGGGCTTAATGCTTTAAACCATTTTTTAATCAATTTTATCCCCTTTAATAGAAAATCTGGGGATTAAAAAAGAAATCAATGCCCCATATATAGGGGGAAATGCTAATGCTAGTATTGAATATCTAAAACTTATCAGTGATCCTATTGTTAAAACTATTAAAGCACCCCATATATGAAAGCTTGATCCTATAAATGCAAATTCCCAAGTTCCTTTCGCTACCATATTTTCTTTATATATTTCTCTAGGAATTGAATAAATAAATGGTACAGCTATTGCTTCAATCATAATTAAGATAATTGTTAGAGCCAAATATATTCCAACTGGTTCAAATAAATATAAAATTAAAAATCCTATAAAAGAAATTATGTATGAAATTCCTATAACAATTGAAGTTATTTTTAATGATTTAGTTAGATATGCTATAAAACCTCCAGCTATAGTTAAAATTGCTCCAGAATAACCAAACGTTTCCATAGCTATTGGGACGTCTTTTACCGAATATGAGGATACAAATGGCTGTAATAATATAGCTAAAACTAAATTAAACCCAGCTATTGTAGCCCAATAAAAACCCATTATCCAAGTTATCTTTAATTTATATGTAGTGCCCTTATACTCATTTTTTAATTCTTTTATAGTATTTTCAAAATTTAATGTTGAAAAAGCAAATATTAATCCAACTATAAAAGATATTATTGAAAATATGGAATAAACCAAGATTGGACTTTGAGTTTCTAGAATGTATGCTGATGTTCCGATAGCAACTCCACCTGGAATTCCTGATATTGAAATTGCAGATGCTAAATTTCTTGACTTAAAATCGCTAAACAAAAAAGAATACACATTTGAAAATATTTCCATATAAAATGTTACTGTTCCTTGAATAATTCTCAAAATAATTAATTCAGAAAATGAAGAAATAAAAGGCATTAATGCTATAGAAATTGATATTAAACCGGTTAATCCAATAATAGATTTTGTTAATCTTTTATAAAATTTTAAAAACCTTCCAATAATTTTACCTATCGGCATTCCAATAAAATAAGCTAGGTTGCCCCATAATATTAATTCTTGTATGTTTACTCCTATTTTCTCTGAAAAATAAGGCATAAAAAGAACATAAATTGATAATGCTGATGTTAATAATGATGCTATAACAAAACCTAATAATGAGTAAGCCCATTTTCTTGTTTTATTCATTGTAACCACTCACAGGTGATTAATAATTATTAAACTATTATTAAAGTTTTTATTGATGAATTATATAGAATTTTTATTAAATAATTTTATATACCAGTAATATATTAAATAAAAATAATACGTATTAATTTATCTTTTTAACTTTTGTATTTCTATTTTATATAGGTGATAAAAATTGAATAGTTTAAATATTAATAAAGAGAAAAACAGAATTAATAGAGAGATAGTTCCTTTGAATGAAACAGATATAATAATGTATGCTCATAAGAGTTGTGGATTTATATGATGCAATGACCCATTTTATTAATTCTTAATAATTTTTAACTTTTTTAAGGTAAATAAACTATATAACACAATTTTAATTATTATACATAACCTACTCATTTTTAACTTATCTATATCATTATTACTAAATTTTTATTATTTCTAAATTAGCAATATTAAGCCGGTGCACGAGTGAATATTCTCTTAATTTTGGCCTTTCTCTATTTATTATGATTGACAAATTAGTATTGATAAGTAAAACACAATTATTAATAATAAAATAACTAATAATGAAAAATCCCCTCTCTTTTATTTTACATCTAATATGTTTTATTCCTAAAATTATTTGTGAAATTATTTTTAAATATTTATGTAATATTAAAGCAAGATTTTAAGCATTTTGTTATGTTTAAATTTATAGTTAAAATTTATAGGATATTTTTAATTCAATAAAAACAAAAGTAGATATAGGTGGAAATTTTGGATCCATTAAAAGATATGAGAGAATACATTCAATGGCTAGAAAAAAATAATATACTAATTAAAGTTAATGATGAACTTTCACCAATATTAGAAATACCAGCATTTTTAAGGAAAGTTATGTATTCAAAAGGTCCTGCTGTATTGTTTGAGAAAATAAAAGGGTTTGAGAACTGGAAAATAGCGGGTAACTTATTTCCAAACTTAGATTTAATTAAATCTACTTTATCAGTAAATAATCTTGAAGAAATAGGAAATAGGATGATAGAACCAATAACTTCTCCAATTCCATTTGGTTTACTTGACAAAGTTAAAGCGTTAGGGGAAGTATCTAAATTATCATCATATTTTCCTAAGAAAACAAGTAAAGCAGCTTTCACAGAAAACATAATAGATGGTAAGGATAATCCATTAGAAAAAATACCTTTTTTCAAAACATGGCCTAATGATGGAGGAAGATACGCAACATATCCTATGGTAATTACAATGGATCAAGATAAGAAAATAATTAATATGGGAGTATATAGGATGATGATAATTGATGGAAATAAAGCAGTTATCCATTGGCAAATTCATAAAAGAGGAGCATTAATGCATATGAAGGCAATTGAATCTTCTAAAGAGGAAATTCCAATAGCAGTTGCTATAGGAAGCGATCCTGGAACAATGCTTGCCTCAGTTTCACCAGTCCCTTATCCTATAGATAAATCCTTATTTGCCGGTATCATTAGGGGTAAAGGCATAGAGCTATATGAGCTTGATAATGGTATTATGGTTCCATCAAATGCTGAAATAATATTAGAAGGGAGGGTTTTAACTAATAAGCTGGTTGAAGAAGGACCATTTGGTGATCATTGGGGGTATTATGATAAGCCTATAGAAAAATATCCTCTATTCATAGTTGATAAGGCCTATATTAGAAATGATCCAATTTACTTTGGTAGTGTAGTTGGATTACCTCCTTTAGAAGATGCTGTTCTAGGAAAAGCAATAGAGAGAATGTTTAAACCAATTATGCAAGTTCTTTTACCTGAAATTATTGAAATTAATTATCCAGTAGAGGGAGTATTTCAAGGAATGCTAATTGTGTCAATAAAGAAAAGATATCCTGGACAAGCAAAAAAGGTTATGAGTGCTCTATGGGGTATTGGGCAATCATCTCTAACAAAGATTATAATAGTTGTTGATAACGATGTCGACCCCCATGATTTAGGAAAGGTTATATGGTCTATTTCCTGCAATGTTAATCCAGAAAGAGATGTTTTAATTTTAAGTAATTCTCATAGTGATGCATTAGATCCATCCAATTTATATCCATCGTTTGGGAGTAAGCTTGGAATTGATGCAACAAGAAAAATGCCAGAGGAAAATTGGGGAAAACCCTGGCCAAAAATTGTAGAAGAAGATGAAGAAATTCTAAGAAAAATAGAACCTTTGGTTAATAACTATTTAAAAAAAGTTCAAAATAATCCTAATTACTATTAATTATTGTTTCTATTATTTTTATATTTAAAAATACTATATAGCAGAGAAGTAAACACTCCCTCCCTTAAAAAAGGGACTCTCTTTCTTATCCCCCAACAAGTTAAAGGATATAATTTCATAGAAACAAAAACAAGGAAGCTGCAACAGACCTTGATATTGCAGTGTATAAAAACAAACTTCTTAATATATGATATCCATACTTTTGATCTAAATAATCATAGGTAAATCCACCTATTTCTCCACCAGCAAGAGCTGATATTCCCATTATAACACTATAAGTACCTATTGCTGCTCTTTTATCTTTTGAGTTATCAACTAAATATGCAAAGTACCCTACATTATTTATTGAATTAGAAACTCCACCTAATATATTAGCTAAATAAATTCCATTAACATTTGGAGAAATTGCATAGGCAAGGGCAAAAAACGTGTTTGTTAGCCTTCCAATAAATAAGGAAAGCTTTGTATGCTTTGCTATGAAATATCCAAAAAATCTTTGCAAAAGTATAGTAGAAGATGTTGCTATAATATTAATTATTCCTACTTGAAAGGTTGTCATATGAAAAACATACAATTGGGCTAATGGGAAAAGCGGCCATGCAAATGACCAAGTTATCATATATATTAAATTAAAAATGAAAAACTTCTTAAGTTTATTAAAGTCTTCATTATTTATCCAGGCACTGTTTTTACTTCTATAATCTTCTTTATAATCTAATCCTATTACTATAAAAGTTGAAATTGATGTAACAATTGATGCGATTAGAAAAACATATTTGACCAAAATTGTATTTACTTCTAGATATAAGCCTCCTAATGCTATAACGGGCAATGAGCCTAGAGATGAGTAAAAATAAATTCTAGAGAGAGTAACGCTTCTACTAGCTCTGCTGTAAAACTCGGTTAATAATGAAAAGCCAAAGCTAGAAATTCCTGAACCAATCATTATTATGGAAATAAGTATTGTATATAAAGGTCCTTGCGAAGTTAAAAAGAACAAAGCAAATAATGAGAGGCTTTTTATTAAATTCCCATAAAATATTAAGCTTTTAGGTGATTTTTTTGTTAAAGAAGAGAAATATTGAGATAAATTTGTGAAAAAAGTTCCTGATGTAGAAACCAAACCTAGCAAATAACCAGGTAATCCTAATGTTGCCCCGATAAATGATAAAAAAGGAGAATATGCATTAGATGTCATGCTATTTATAAGATTGTAAATTGATATTTTAGATATTGCTTTTTTGTTATTTATTTCCAATTTTATTATTTCACCGCAAAATTAAATGTAAGATATAAGTTTAAAAAAATTAAATGGAAGTGTAACTAATATACTTTTTATTTTATTATATTATAATTAATTTATTTTCATCTAAATGTTATATTTAAAATGAATCATATTTCCAAAAATGTTTATATTAATTTCATTTTTTCTTTTGCGCCTTTCAAATTTTCTATTCATACTATGATTTATTAAAAAGTAAAAATTTTTTACTATTGATTGAGAAGAATTTTTAATTATGAATTTTTAAATTGTTTAACTTATAATGGATTAGGAAAAAATTTTGCTTGGTTTATATTATCCTTATAATATAATATTATGTTGTAGAAAACTTAATAGGACATATTTTTAATGACATCCCATTTATATATGTTTAGGTAGTTAATTAACTTTTCTAGAAAATTTCCTGAGATCATAAAAACCTTGCCATCTTTTAGCTCAAATATTAATATATTATTAACTTTGCCTGATATCAAGAGAAAGGCTTTTTTCCCATTCGTCAATCTAAACCATCCAAATTGAGTTCCTGGGAAATTATAGCCAGTTATTCTAAAAGAAACTAAATACCCTGGGTCCAAATTATTTGTAAATACTATTTTTTCAATATCATCTCTATTTATTTTTTCATGATATATATAAGAATGGATTTCTATTTTATCATTAGAAATTGTAAAATACGAATTAAACAAAGTTAAAAATGCTAATAAAAGGATAACGAAAGGTATTAATAAAATAAAGACTAGATATTCTTCACCTCTTTGAATTAAATTATGGTATTTAGCTAAAACAAGATAAGAATCCAAGGCTATAATAAAGGCTATTAAAAATGCAAATATTGCTATTGTATTTCTTTGAAATGATACTCTTATTTTCTGACTCAATTTTCTTCCTATTAAAATTTGTTTTATTAAGGTTTTAATTTTAATTGTTAACCCCCCGGTTAACAATTACATTATAGCTATTGTTTTTTATAATAAAACGTTTTATATGATTTCATAAAAATATTAATATCATATATTTGATTTACATCAACCTTAAAAGTTAAGGCTTTCATTTGATCTAATTATTTATCGATTTAATAAATTTAATTCTTCTCATATAAGAATCCGCTCTAACAGGAAGGAGGTTTATCTCGTAAAAATCAATTCAAATAATAAATTCATTATTTTGGACTACCCTTCAAAATTAAATCTCTCAACCTTTTTCCAATTTTTTCTTCTAGGCTATTATCTACTTCATTAAGATTGCTCTTAACCGTTTTCATACCTCTTTGATATTCCTCAATCCATTCATTAGCGAATTCTCCATTTTGGATTCTAGTTAATGCTTTTTCCATTCTCTTTCTTACTTCTTCATCTATAATATCTTTTCCAACAGTAATTCCTCCATATTTAGCAGTATCTGAAACAGCCCTTAGCATACCGCTTAAACCTTTTTCATAGATCAAATCAACTATCATTTTCATTTCATTGATTGTCTCAAAATATGCCACTTCAGGTTGATATCCTTTTGATACAAGAGTTGCAAAGGAGTTTTTCATTAATTCTGAGATACCGCCAACTAAAATAACCTGTTCTCCAAACAGATCTGTTTCTGTCTCTTCTTTGAATGTTGTCTCAATAACACCAGGTCTAGTTGCTCCGATACCTTTTGCTATGGCTAATGCTTTATTTAATGCATTACCGCTTATGTCTTGGTGAACAGCAATTAAAGCAGGTACCCCACCACCCTTTTCAAAATACTCTCTTACCTTATTTCCAGGACCTTTAGGTGCAATCATATATACGTCTGAAGTTTTAGGAGGTAAAATTAATTTGTAATGTATATTAAATCCATGAGCAAATACCATATCAGCACCTTCTTTCATATTTTTCATAATGCTCTTTTCCCAAACTTCTCTTTGTACCATATCTGGCAAAAGAAAGATTAATATATCTGCATCCTTAACTGCATCATTTATATACTTTGGTTCAAATCCGTCTTTTTCAGCTAATATCCATGAATTACCCTTCCTCTCTAATCCAACAATAACATTTAAACCAGAATCTCTTAGATTGAGAGCCCAAGCTCTTCCCTGGTTGCCATAACCTAACACAACTATCTTTTTACCTTTAACAAAATCTAAAGAAGATTCCTCATCATTATATATCTTACCCATCTAATTCACCTCTATAAATTAAATTTAAAAAATTTTTATTAAAATTATTTTCTAAAAAGTATTTAAAATAAGAATCATTATTTAAATCAAATTTAATTTCCCCCAATACATCAACATATTCGATCCCAACAGATTCCTTTAAATTGATTATAGCTCTATTCAGATTTTGATTTTCATTTACTATCAAATAAATCTCATAAAGGCCTTTATCGTTAGTGAGCATTCCATTTATGTAATATACGTCTATTAATAATTTTCTAAAATTAGACAAAACTCTTTCTATTAAGCTTGTATCTCTATAATAACCTGTTACCTTAATAAGCCTTCCTTGGATCACTTAATATCACCTCACTTAATTTTCCTCCAGGAGGTAATGTTGGTAATGCAAGTTCCTCCCTATTTATTGGTACTCTAATAACTGATGGAACTTCTAATCTCATGGCTTCTCTTAAATAATGAGAAAGATCTTGATATGAATTTGCCTCAAATCCTTCTGCTCCAAATGATTTTGCATATTTTACAAAATCTGGAGATGCTTTGAAATCGACTCCTACTATTCTTTTGTTGAAAAATAAATCTTGAACTTGTCTTACTAATCCAAGTGTACTATTATCAAAAATTATAGAAATAATGGGTATTTTTTCCTCTACAGCTGTTGCTAAATTATTTCCAGTCATTAAAAAAGAACCATCACCATCCAAATCTACTACGACTCTATCTGGCATTGCAACCTTTGCTCCAATGGCAGCTGGCAGACCAAATCCCATAGTTCCCATACCGCCAGATGTGAAAAATGTATTAGGCTCTAATGATTCCCAAAAAACTTCAGCAAACATCTGATGTTCTCCAACACCGGTTGTAATTATTGAATTTCTTGGTATTTCATTTCTTATTGTTTTAAGTATTTTCCATGGCTTCATATAGTTTCTTTCCTCAATATAATAAAACTTTGAATAATATTCTGCATATTCCTTTACCTTATTTAACCATGAACTGTTTTTCTTAGGCAATTTAACAAAGTTTTTAATTATATGCGTTAAAATGATCTTAGCATCACCATTTAAAGAAACGCTGTTTAATCCTGACCTCATTGATTCGCCTGGATCTAGATTTATTATAATCAAGTTCTTATCCCTAATTTCATCTAATGAAGTAAATGTCCTATCACTGAGCCTAGACCCTATTATTATCAATAAATCTGACTCCAAAACTGCTCTATTAGCTTCTGTTTTTCCATAATAACCCATTACTCCAATATACAATGGATTATCGTTAGGCACTGCTGACTTGGCTGGAAGAGTTGAAACTATTGGAGACATTAATAATTCTGCAAGATCTAAAACTTCTTTTGTTGCCTTGGAATGTAAAACACCAGTACCAACAACTATTACAGGTCTTTCGGATCTTATCATGAGTTCAATTGCTCTTTTAATTTTTTCAAGATTTATTTCTGTTTTAAATTCTTTATATCCTAAGACAAATGGTTTATCAGGAAACTCGATTTCATTAACATTCTCATTTAAAATATCCCTAGGTATATCAACAACAACAGGTCCTTTCCTTCCTGTGTTTGATATGTAAAAAGCGTTTTTTATCCAAAGAGGTATTTCATTTATCGAATTTATTCTGACTGCAAACTTTGTAATGTTTTCCATAACGCCTAATGTATCTGCTTCCTGAAATGCTAATTTACCCATAGAATTTCTTGGGACCTGACCAGTTATTGCTACTACTGGACTGGAATCCCAGAAGGCTGTTATTAAACCCGTTACTAGATTCATAGCCCCTGGGCCTGAGGTTGCTGTACAAACACCAGGTACTCCTAATGCTCTTGCATATCCATCTGCTGCATGGGCTGCTGCCTGCTCATGCTTCATCAAAATGTGCCTTATTTCTCCAGAATTAACTTCATCATAGAATTCATTATAGATAGACATATTTGATAAACCTGGTATTCCAAATATTACTTTAACGCCTTCTCTTTTTAGAGATTCAACTACCAATCTTGATCCATTAACCATTGTTGATCACCTTTGAACAAGAACTAGCAATTTCTGAACAGGAACTAACAATTTCCAAAGAAGAAATTTGTTTTAATATCAAATTTGGCTTCGCATTCCACCCACCTATGTTACACTTAAGTTAAGAAATTTCTTTTTAAGCTTTTCTACTTGAGATACCATATAAAATTTAATAATAAATCATTAATAATAACTAAACAAAAATTTTTAGGGCTATATTAAATTTGATATATTTAAATTATACATTATCAGAAAATAAGCTTTTTTTTCTTGATATTAAAATTATAAAGTATTTATTAAATATTCAATTCAAACACTATAAATCCTTCAGAATTTTCTTTTCTAATATTTGAATTATGCTTAAATTCTACATTTCCGTTATAAATCAAAAATGGAGGGCTCGTTTCAAGCAATATCATGTCATTATTTACATAAAATTCTCCATTGTATTTTTCAAATGGAAACCAGACCCATTCGTGAATAAACCCTTTTATTTTTATATCAATTTTATCTACCTGTTTTAATTGATATTTTTTAATGATTTCATTTATTTCCATTGTTTTTCCATCATTAAAATAAACTCTATCAATCTCTTTAAAATTCATTGATTTTACTAAAGATAAAGAAGCATCATTTTTTTCATTAACTATTAACCTAAATGTCTTCTTGTTACTTAATTCAATTGCTTTTTCTGTTAATTTTCTCCCAATTCCTTTTCTTCTTAAATCTTTGCTAACTCTTATGCCCTCTAACCAAGCAAAATCGTCAAATAACTTGACATGAATTATTCCTAATAAATTGTTATTTTCATCTATTGCTTTAATAAAAATACCTTCTTTTACCCATGTGTCAAAAACATTTGAAATATAATCTCCCCAATCCCAAGTATTCCTTGTAGTTGTTCAACAGAAGATTTATCAGAAGGTGAAATTAATGCAAATTTTATTTCTTGACTCATTCTCTCTACCAAGTTGTTTTTGAATTTACATGCTTAAAATTTTAATGAGTTTTTATAATATGATTAATTCTAATTTTAAAAAATTATGAAGTGTTTCAAAGGAATGCATTTATTAATTTATTCTAGTTACAATATTTATAGTGGGGATGTAAATGCCCATTAGGTTAGCGAGCTCAACTAGATATAAAGGTATATATAATTCACCTCATAGGGCTTTTTTAAGATCGATTGGTTTAAATGATGAAGACATAAATAAACCACTTGTTGCAATAGCAACTGCATGGAGCGAAGCCGGTCCTTGTAATTATCATACATTAGCTTTAGCTGGGGTTGCAAAAGAAGGTGCAAGAGATTCAGATTTAACACCATTAGCATTTCCAACTATGGTAGTTAATGATAATATAGGGATGGGTTCTGAAGGAATGAAATATAGTTTGATAAGTAGAGAATTAATAGCAGATATGATTGAGGCTCAATTTAATGCCCATGCATTTGATGGTTTAATAGGTATAGGAGGTTGTGATAAAACTACCCCAGGAATATTAATGGCAATGAGCAGGCTTAATGTACCATCAATATATGTTTATGGTGGTTCATCGGAGCCCGGTTATTACAATGGGAAAAAATTAACCATTGAAGATGTCCATGAAGCTATAGGATCTTATTTAGCGAATAAAATAAGTGAATCTGAATTATATGAAATTGAAAGGAGAGCTCATCCAACAATAGGCACATGTGCAGGCTTATTTACAGCTAATACAATGGCTTCATTGAGCGAAGCATTAGGTATTTCATTGCCTGGTAGTGCTTCTCCAACAGCAACCTCATCCAGAAGGATCATGTATGTAAGAGAAACAGGTAAGGCTTTGAAAAAACTAATTGAAAATGATATAAAAGCTAGAGATATATTAACATTTGAAGCATTTGAAAATGCAATCGTAACATTAATGGCAATGGGCGGTTCAACTAATGCTGTATTGCATCTATTAGCAATAGCATATGAATCAGGAGTTAAATTAACGTTAGATGATTTCAACAGAATATCTAAAAGAACGCCTTACATTGCAAGTATGAGACCAGGAGGAGATTATGTTATGGCTGATTTAGACGAAATAGGAGGTGTTCCTATTATTTTGAAGAAATTATTAGATGCAGGCCTATTGCATGGTGAAGCATTAACTGTTACTGGAAAGACGTTAAAAGAAAACTTAGATGAATATAAATACCCTAATGTATCTAGTCATATTATTAGGGATGTTAAAAATCCCATTAAGCCTAGAGGAGGGATAATAGTTTTAAAGGGATCATTGGCGCCAGATGGTGCAGTTATAAAAGTTGCTGCAACAAATCTAACAAGATTTGAAGGTAAGGCTATAGTTTATAATTCAGAAAATGAAGCATTTAATGGAATTCAAAATAACGAAGTAAAAGAAGGTAGTGTTGTTATTATAAGATATGAAGGACCTAAGGGTTCGCCTGGTATGCCTGAAATGCTTAGAGTAACTGCTGCAATCATGGGAGCTGGATTGAGCAATGTTGCTTTAGTAACTGATGGTAGATTTTCAGGAGCAACGAGGGGTCCAATGATAGGTCATGTATCTCCAGAAGCAATGGTAGGGGGTCCAATAGCAGTTGTAGAAGATGGAGATCATGTAATTATAGATGTAGAAAAAGAAAGATTGGATTTAGATTTAACGGAAGAAGAAATCAAAAATAGATTAAAGAAATGGAGTCCTCCAGAACCAAGATATAAATCAGGTTTATTAGCAAAATATGCATCATTGGTTTCACAGGCCTCCATGGGTGCTGTAACAAGACCTTTATTAGGATAACTATTAATATTTCATTTCATCATTATATATAAACAATGGATCTTCCTAAAATTGAATTAATGCCATAATAAGATAATAAAAATGGATAATCATTATTAATAAGAGATGTTATGAGAAACTATTGATAAAATTATTAAGATAGTAATATTATGTATATAAAATTATGGAATTATTATATACCTATTTAATTAAAATGATTAATATCAAAAAGTAATATATAATTAATAATTAAAAATTTATTTAACATTAAACTGATTGATATATTTTCATAATCCCAAATTCTTGATGACCTAATATTTCTGACTTTGTTAACTTTCCATTTAATACATCAACTAATAATGAAAAGAGCTTTTCTCCCAAATTTTCTATTGTATCTTCCCCTTTTATTATAGGAGAAGCATCAAAATCTATGTTATCCCCCATTTTTTTAAATGTTTCAGGGTTTGCAGTAATTTTTATAACAGGTGATATCGGATTTCCTGTTGGAGTTCCTCTTCCTGTTGTAAATAAAACTGCTTGAGATCCCCCTGCAACCATACCTACAACAGATTGAACATCATATCCTGGTGTATCCATAAAAATTAAGCCATTCTTTTTTGGTATCAGATCTGCATATTCTATGGCATCAACTAGCTTAGACTTTCTACCCCCTTTTTCAATAGCACCTAATGATTTTTCTTCCAATGTGGTAATACCACCTTTGATGTTTCCAGGTGAAGGATTTGAACCTCTTATATCTTCTCCAGTGCTTAATGAAAGGTTTTCAACCCTTTTCACTATTTTTAAAAACTTTTCTCTAACTTCATCATTTATTGCTCTCCTTGCTAAAATATGTTCTGCACCAATTGCTTCTGTAGTTTCTGATATAACCGTTGTTCCACCAAGCTCAACAACTTTATCCATAACATATCCAACAACAGGATTCGAAGCTATACCAGATGTAAAATCTGACCCTCCACATTCAGCAGATAATATTAATGAGTTCCAATCAACCCTCTCTCTGTTTTTATTATTTTTCTCAACCATTTCCTTAGCTATCCTAACCCCTTTTTCAATTGCATCTATTGTACTACCAACTTCTTGTATGACTAATAATTCAACCCATTTGTTGGTTTCTGCAATTTTGTCAGCAATTTTTTCATAATCTGCGCTTTCGCATCCCAAACTAACTAATAAAACTGAAGAAACGTTAGGGTTTTTGGCAAAATTTATTAAGGTTTTTTCGGTTAATTCTAAATCTGGTTTTAATTGACCACAGCCATATTGATTATCAACATAAGCGGTACCGTTAACTAGTTGATGTATTCTAAATGCAGCTAAAGAAGAACATGAAACTGTAGGCATTATTAGGACTTTATTTCTGAATCCAACATCACCATTTTCCCTTACATAGCCAAATAGTTCTTTCATCATTTTTCACCTGCTCTTAATCCTTTAACATTATGTACATGTACATGAGCTCCCTTTGGTATATCAGATGTTGCAATGCCTATTATTTCACCATATTTTATGATATAATCACCCTTTTTTATATTAAATAAAGAAAATTTGTGGCCATACGGTATTTTATCAATAATTTCAACTTCGATTTTTTCATTTCCCCTAATAACTAAAGCCTTTTCATTTTTGTTTAATTCTCTAAGAGAAACTGCAACATTATCATTTTCATTTAAAGCAAGAGCATCTGCTTTTCTTAACATAAGACCACCATTTAAATATTGCTAAAAAGATATTAAAATTCTTATTCAGTCAAAAAATGAAAATGATTAGATTTTTAATCACTTAATAATTCATATTAATATGTTATATACGTAAAAAATAGTAAACATATCAAAGCTAATAGGTTATTCTTCTCCTTACATTAAATGGAATCTTATATCTATTACAGTAAAATTTAATTCAATTTTTGTACCTTATAATCTTATAAATTCAGAAAATATTTTAGTAATAAGGTTTAAGAAAATTTTGTTATTAATATAAACTTTTAAATATAAATTAAAAATAATAATTCGGGTTAAGAATGAAATTTTTGCTTGTAAGTGATATACATAAATCAAATAAAATGTTTAAAGGAATAAATGAATATTTTGCAATAGAATGGTTATTAAATTTAATTGATGATATAAAACCTGATGTATTGATATCAGCAGGAGATTGGGATGAAGGTATGTCAGAAAATGATTTTATAGAAATTGAAAGAAAGGTTACATTAATAACTATATATGGCAATCATGAAAATTTTCCTTTAATTATTCCTCGTTCTATTCAAAATGGAAAAATTTATGATTTTGAAGGTTTAAAGATTTCTGGTTTAAATGGGTTGATTGAAGTAGGAAGAACAAAGAAAAATAATGAATCGCATTATTTAACAACAGATGATGCTATAAATATAGCAAGAAAAATAAATAGAAAATTAAAAGGCTCAAAGCTAAACATATTTATTTCACATCAACCACCTTATTTACCAGATCTATATCCAAATATGAGAAAAAGTGAATCTAGCATTGTTATGCTTAAACTCGTTGAAATGTTAAGGCCTTCATTATTTTTTAATGGACATATGACAGGTGGTTGCTATTCATATTACGAATTTCCCAATGGAACTAAGTATTTGAGGGTAGACTCGTCTCAACAATTTAAATGTTATGCAATATTAACAGATTTAACAATAGATGTATATGAAGAAAAAAGAAAAATATTTTCTTTTAACATATCTTAACTTATTTATTTAAGACTTTATATGAAATATAATTATGCTTGTTTTGTTATACTAGAAAAGAGCGATTGATTATTAGTTTTCAAATTGTTATTAATTTTTTTAAAAATTATTAATCCTAATTAGTTTAAAAAATAATGAGCATTATCATAAAATATTTAGAATAAAAGATCCTTTGGGAAAAATAAAAATGTTAAGTCTTAACTATTAACATAGTTAAAGACGCTTAGTTATAATAGAAGGTAAAGTATTAATTTAATAAAGTTGAATGCTTAAATCTTATCTTTATATAATTTTTAATGGGGAGGTATTTGAAAAAAAGTTTAATAATATTCATAACCTCATCATCATTCTTTTTGAGCTATTTCTCAAGAATAGCTTGGAGTATAGTTTCTTCTTATTCCTCATTAAAGCCAAATACAATACAAGATAGCCTTATTTATTCTCTTTTCTTTATTGGCTATGTTATAGTTCAAATACCTGCCGGATTAGTTTCTGATCAAATAAAACCTAGCAACATAGCTTTAATATCATTAATTGGCTTATCCATAACTTCTTTCATTTCTGGTTTTTCAAATTCAATATTTATAGAATATATAGCAAGCTTTGCAATGGGCTTATCTGCAGGATGGATTTATCCTGTTACAATAAAGATCTTAACATTAAAATTTAATGATAAAGAAAGAGCAGTAGCAATAGGTTATTATAGTTTAGCTTGGCCTTTATCAATAGTATTAGCTGGATTGATTCTTCCCTTTATAAGCATTAGGTTTGGATGGAGATATTCTTATTATATGATCTCCTTGTTATCATTTATATTTTCTTTATCTTATTTATTTTTAGATGTTAAACAGGGTGGTAATAAAGCAAAATTTGAAATTATAAAAGATAAGAATGTATTGATTATAAGCTTATCAGGCTTTTTGTTTTTCTTAGCTTATTGGAACATAACACTTTATGCATATAAATACTTTTTATACATAGGTATCAATAGCTATTTATCTGGATTGCTTTACTCACTTTTGGCATTAGCCGGAATACCAGCTACTATTATAGCAGGATATATTATAAGGAACATTGGTGTGAAAAGCTCATTAGTTATATTTGAATTATTATATGGTGTTTTAACTCTCATGCTTAGTATATTTTTTAGGCCTGATCTATTAGCATTAATTTCATCGTTGATGGGCTTTGTTAGATTTATTATTACACCTGCTAATTCGACTGCTGTCTCATTTATTGGAAAAGAAAAAGCAGGCAGCGTTACAGGGTTTGCAAACTTCTTTTGGCAAAGTAGTGGCATAGTTTCCCCATTGGTTTCATCAACTATAATATTGAGGATTAATTATTATTCTCTTTGGTTAATTTCAGGTTTAATGATTATTGTTTCCTCATTAATTTATTATATGTTTCTAAAAATTTAAAACATGATATTAAAGAAAATCTTAAATTAAATAAAGCAAATAATAATAGTATAGTTTAATACTCCAAAATTTTAAAAATTTAATATATTTTAGTAAAAGTAATTTTTACGAAATATTTCATTTCAAATATAAATATAAGACCTCAACTATATTAAAATAAAAAGATGATATAATGGAAAACAAGTTTATTAAAACAAAAATTGCTGAAAATTTATACTTGCTTAGAGTTTCAGATAATGATACAAAATATTTTGAAGCATTATGGGAAATACCAGAAGGTATAATGTATAACGCATATCTTATAAAAACAAAAGAAGGCAATGTGCTTATTGATGGATGGAAGAAACCCTATTCAGAAAAACTTTTAGAATTATTAAAGGAAGATCTTAAAGACTTAAAGATAATTATTGTTAATCATACAGAACCTGATCATAGCGGTTCAATAAAGGATATATTAGAATATACAAAAAATAAACCTCTTGTGTTAGGTACTAAAATGGCTGGAGATTTACTTAAAAGTTTTTATAAAATTGATATAAATTTTAAACAAGTCGAAGATGGAGAAGAAATAAAAGTTGGAGAATATACATTAAAGTTTTTTACAACTCCATGGCTTCATTGGCCTGATACCATGGTTACATATGTTAAAGAATTGAAATTTATGTTCACATGTGATATATTTGGTTCATATGGTATTTTTGATTCCGTATATGCTGATGAGATCAATTTTGATAATTATGAGCCATTTATAAGAAAATATACATCAACTGTAATAGGGGCATATAAGAATTACATTGTAAAAAATATTGATAAAATAAAGAATTTAGGTTTAGAAATAAAAATGATCCTTCCAGGTCATGGATTATTATGGAGAGATCCTGAAAAAATTATTGACTATTTTTATAAAATTGGTAATGAATCGATAAGAAGCAAGAAGGTAACAATAATTTATAATAGCATGTATGGTTTAATAGATCCTGCTATATTATTTACTAAAGAGTTTATTGAGAAAAATGGTTATGAAACAAGAGTATTTAAATGCACAGATAAAGAAAGGCCTTATATATCAGATATTATATCAGAAACAACAGATTCTTCATTAATAATATATGGTATCTCTACCTATGAAAATGATGTTTTTCCAATAGCAAAATATATATTAAGTATGCTCTCAAATAAGGTTAATAATAAGATACCAATTATAATAATAACATCATATGGTTGGGGACCTGTTGTTAAGCAAAAGGTAGCAAACATTATTAAAGGGACAAAATTCATAATAGTTGATAGCATTGAATTTAGGGGAACTAATAGTAAAGATGATGAAAAAAAGATAGAAGAAGCTCTTGCTAAATTATTATAATTAGATTATGTTTATGTATACGTTATTAATACTTTTTATAATCAAAAACATTAATAAAATTTTATTATAAACTTTATGTTTATTTCTGTTTTTAATTTTTAAAATTTTTTGATTTTATTTATTATCTTTTACATTTAAAAACATTTATCCTTGAGTTGAAACTCTTACTCCCTAAATTTATTTAAACATAATTAAGTTTCTCCTGCTAAGCGAATTATATACATTATTCAATAGTTTAAACAATATGAATAGTTAATTCTAATCTATCAAAATAATATAAAAATTTCAATATAATTAATTTTCTTATTAATTTAAAATTGATATTCAGAGTTTTACTAATTATAATGAAAGATTTTTATTTTTTGATTAATAAAATAAACTTTAAGGAAAAACTTAAATAAATAAAATATCAAATTACTATTAGGTAAAATTATGATTCAATTTGAAATAGGCAAATATTTAGAACAACATAAAGTAAAATATAATTTATCTAATAGTGGGATGTCAGATGTAATTGATATTTCAAAATATTTTAAAGGAGTTAGTATAATCTCTGAAGAAGACTTGAAAAAAGAAATAGCTGAGGTAAATGGTGACAAGGCTGAAAATGTGGTAATAACTCATGGTGCCACAGAAGCTTTCTTTTTAACAGCTTATTACTTATATAACAAAGGTCTTAAGAAAGCCAAATTCCCATTACCAGAATATGAGTTAATAAGAAAAATACCTGAAGCTCTTGGTATGGAAATTGGAGAAGGTGATATCTATATGCTAAGCAATCCTAATAATCCAACAGGTCAGATTATGGAATTAGAGCCTGATTATAAGGCCTATATTGTCGATGAAACTTTTATGGAATTTTACAGGAATTTGGACAAATCTTCATATCCAGAAAATACATTCAGGATAAATACCTTTACAAAATTTTATGGTGGTGATGAGCTAAGAGTTGGGTATATAATTACCCCTAGTAAAGAGGATGCAGAAAAAATTGATAATTTTAGAGGTATATTAACTGATAGGGTTTCCAGATATAATATGTCTGTAGCATATAAAATTTTAAAAGACAGAGAAAATATTAGAAAAACTGTAAGAGAAATACAAAAAATAAAACTTGATATATTATTAAATAAAAGAGATAAATTGGAGTTTTTTAAAGGAAGAATACCAGTATTGGGGACCATATCATTTATGGATTATTCAAATTACACTAAAATTGACTCAAAAGAGCTTACAGAAAAACTAATAGATAAATCAATACTTGTTGTTCCATCAAGCTATTTTGGGATTAATGGACCATATATGAGGGTTTGTTATTCATCAAAAAACTTTGAAGAAGGCTATGGAAAGCTTAAAGAAGCATTAAATGAATTTATTTATTAAAAATATTTTGTTGGATAAATAAAAACATATAGAAATAAAGAACGACATTAACTTGAATTATATATTAAAAGGAATTTATCATGAGATTCAAATTTATTGAAGCAAATAAATCTAAAATATTTTATTAATTCTATTAATCTTTATCTATTCTTTTTCTGTAAGATTTACATTTCTAATATTCAATCTTAAATGCTAAAATTATATCAATAAAATTATATTACCATATGTAGAAAAATTATGAATTAATTAATTAGAGAAAATTGATTTAAAAGAAAAAGAATCCTATTATAGAGGCAAATTTAATTGCTGTATTATGCCGTTATGTAAGTGGCAAAGCTAATATGAGAACCATAAGAAAAAATTATAGTTATTTGGCTTCCCGTCTATGCTACTTTATTCAAGATTTATAATCATTATTGTTTCCAACTTTATTTTTTCTGTTAAGGAATTGATTGACTAGGTTTAAATCAATGCCTTTGTTATCAATTGATTTCTTGCCCATTAAGGCCTCAATCATAAGTTTATCTTCAAGTTTGTTCCCTATGCCCATATAAACTGCTTTACGGTCATTTCTTAAAGTTTCTTGAGGAAATGACGATATAGTTTCGGCAAGTTCAAGCGCTTTTTCAAGACTTTTTCCTCTTGGCACGATATAGTTTACTATTCCTATTTTATATGCTTCTTCGGCATCTATTGTTTTTCCAGTAAGTATAAGATCAAGGGCTCGTCCAAGACCAACTATTAATGGTAATCTTTGAGTACCTCCATCTATTAATGGAACTCCAAATCGTCTTTCAAGAAAACCAAATATAGCATTTTCTTCAGCAATCCTTATATCAGTCCAAAGAGCTAATTCAAAACCTCCTGCTACACAATACCCAGAAATAGCAGAAATAGTTGGTTTTGAAAGGTTAATTCTCGTAATTCCAAGGGGACCATTTTCTGAAAGGACTCTTTTTGATAACCTTTTAATATCTGATAAATCAGCCCCTGAACTAAAAGCGTCAAATCCTCCTGTTAAAATTAGCACATAAGCGTCTTTATCATTTTCCAATTATAATACAGCTTTTTCGAGCTCCATGGCTGTATCATAATCAATTGCATTTCTTTTCTCAGGCCTGTTTAAGTATATTATAGTAATTTTTCCTTTCTTTTCTACATTTATATTTTTCATGTTTATCACGCTAAATATAATCTTTTTTCATTTTAAAACCTATTCTTTAAATCCTTTCTTACTATGCAACTTTTTTTGATGTAATCATGCATATCCTTTGTTCCAGGAGGCAGTACATTAACTCTTAATTTATACTTTTCTGTTCTTCCTAGTGGCGTCTTAGGTAGACTTTGAACAAATATAATATATGATGGAATCCAGAATGATGGCATCCTTTCTATACAGTAATCAATTATGCTCTCTGCAGTTACGTTATCAGAATTTGGGACTATATATGCCATGACTTCTTCATCTCCAGATTCATGTCTGAAGGGAATTACGCAGCATCTTTAACATCAGGATCTGATAGGAGAATTTGTTCAACCTCATAGGATAATATTTAAAAATGAAAATTATTTATTTAATTTAGATCTAATAAATGATGAAATTGTTTGTAAAGTAACTTCAGCCGATGGAACAATTCCTAATAAGTTGATGAAACCATGCGTAACTCCTCCAAATCTTATTTGAATTGTTTCAACGCCAGATCTATTTAATATAGATGCATATGTTTCTCCTTGATCTCTTAAAGGATCATATTCGGCTGTTATAATTAATGTAGGTGGTAAATTTTTATGGGATTCCGCTAATATTGGTGAAAATCTTATATCATAGATATCAGTAGGCGATTTTAAATACATTAATCCAAAAAAGTTCATAGCCTCTCTAGTTAGAAATATGTTAGAATATTCTCTCATCGATTTTGATGTAGCATCATAACCCACGGTAGGATATATCAAGACTGAAGCCTTTAATT
The DNA here is from genome assembly GCF_000317795.1 of Caldisphaera lagunensis DSM 15908. Lineage (NCBI taxonomy): Archaea > Thermoproteati > Thermoproteota > Thermoprotei > Acidilobales > Acidilobaceae > Caldisphaera > Caldisphaera lagunensis. Next base: position 144,813 of record NC_019791.1, on the reverse strand, counting down.
TAATTCCTTCATCCCTTGCTAATATACTAGAAACTGCTGATAAGTTTCCACCAGCGCTATCCCCTGCTATAGCAACGCTCTTTTCTTTTTCATAAAAATACTTAACTGAATCAAATGAATCAATAACTGCAGCTGGAAACTTATGTTCAGGTGCTAATCTATAATCAATTGATGCTACCTTGCATTTACATTCATTTGCTAAATATCTCAATACATGATCATAGGAATCGGAAGATCCCCAAACAAAGCCTCCACCATGTAAATAAATTAGAATTCCTTGTGTTTCAACAATTTTTGGAATATAAATGCGAACAGGTATTTTAGATTCTCTACCATTTATGAACTCATTTCTTATTTCCTTCATTTCTATTTTAGGAGCAAACTGCTTTATTATATTTGATCCCTCATCCATATATTTTCTAAATTCTTCAACGTTTCTTGGTGTAAATACTTCCTTAGGAAGCTGACTAAGCCATTTCTCTAAATTTATATCTATGGGCATAATCTCTACCAAATTAATATATAACGAGTATGTATAAAAAATTTTATATACATTTATATAAAGAAACAATGAGATATAATTTAACATGGGATATAATCATTACCTACTTTGATATCTGATATTCAGATAAGGGATACCGTGTTAAATTTAATGAAATTTAATGTGTAACTTTTTGAACTTAACCAAAAATCATTCTTTCATACTACTTTAGGCTTCTCCACAATTCTTAAATATTTTCCTTAATAAATCTTATATCGGAGAATATCTATGGAATACATAAACCTTGGGTGGTCAGGTACTAAAGTATCTAAGATATGTCTTGGTACAATGTCCTTCGGAGATCCAAGCCTCCAACTCTATGGAAAAGGTGGATGGATTGTTGGTAGAGAACAGGCATTGAAAATACTTGAAAAAGCATGGGATCTTGGCATAAATTTCTTCGACACAGCTAACGTGTACTCAAAGGGAAGTTCTGAGAAGATCCTAGGCGAGTTCTTGTTTGGTAGGAGGGATGATGCAGTAATAGCAACAAAAGTGTATTTTCCAATGAGCGATAAGCCTAATGATAGAGGGCTTTCGAGGAAACATGTAATGAAGCAAGTAAAAGATTCCCTCTTAAGGCTTAAGACTGATTACATAGATCTTTACCAGATGCATAGGTGGGACTATGAGACGCCGATAGAGGAAACTCTTTCTACTTTTAATAACCTTGTTAGTGAAGGGTTTATCAGATACTATGGTTTATCTGCAGTCTTTGGATGGCAATTGGCCATGGTCTACTACTTAGCCATGGCTAAGGGATGGGAAAGACCCGTAAGCATCCAAAGTCTGTATAACTTACTCTACCGTGAGGATGAAAGAGAAGTATTACCATTTGCAAAGATGCATAGGCTAACATATTTAGCTTATAGCCCAACAGCTGTAGGTATCCTAACTGGAAAGTATTTCATAGGTGGGAAAATAGTTATTCCAGAAGATAAAGAGTCAACGCCGGAGAGATTATGGTCTAATAGTAACTATTATGCTAAATCTATTTATGTTGGTCCTCCCGATAACGATGAAATAATGAAAAGACTGATAGAGCTGGCTCAAGAAAAGGGAGTTAAGCCTTCGCAGATCGCTATAGCATGGCTATTGCACAAAGGGGTTATACCAATTATTGGGACAAGTAAGGTTGAGCATCTAGAGGAATTAGTTGAAGCCATTATGATAAAGTTGACAGACAAAGAAATAGATGACCTTGAGAAACCATATAAGCCGAAGCCGTTTGTGCATGCAATACCGCCACCTATGTAAAGATCTCGAGAGAATTTCTTTTTAACCATAGTTCTAGTCCTATGTGTTGATGCAAATGTCAATTTTAATATCTAATTATTAGTAGTAGTATTTAGATGCTGGATTTTTGACGATATCTTGTTTGTTATTGAAAAAATGTTCATAATATGCTTTAAAAATATTTTTATCAACAGTTATTACAATAGGTTCTGTTCTTCTTTTAACAAGTCAATATTTTAAACATTATAAAATGTTTTACATTTTAATCAACCAAAGATGACATAATTCTATTAGGTCTGCAGATAAGAAATATATTCACTATTTAGATAAAATAGGTTTATGAGATGTTAATATTAATAGGAGAGAATCTTAAAAATTGGAAAAACGATTGGAGCTTCAAAAACACTTTATGAATAGTATGATAAAACAGAGAATGAAAACATTCTACTCTAGCTAATTGGGCACTATACGGTATTTTAACTAAAAATCTTTAAAAACACATGGTATTTCAAAGAATTCTGTTTATTTATTAAACAAATTAAAAAGTAATCCAAATGCTGAAAATTTTGTTTTAGAAAGGATAAATGCAGCAGAACAAAATGACTATGATACTGTTGGTTCGATTACAATTGATAAGTATGGTTTCCTTTCGTGGGGAATTATACCAGAGGGGATAACTTTAATTTCAATATTTTAATTAATTAAAAAATAAATACATAATAATATAAAATGAAATATTGATAAATTAACAAATTAGTTTCTGTATGTGTTTTTTACCTCTCATTAATTTATATAAGTGTGTTTTTAGTACAAATTAATTAGTGGGGTGGGAGAATATTGAGTAGGAAAGATAGATCCTTGTCTAAAGGCGCATTATATGGAATAATAATCGTAATTATCGTGGTAATTATTGTTGGAGGAGTAGCAGCATATTATGCAACTAAAAAGCCTATAACAACCACAACTACAACAACCTCAACAACTACTAGTACCCCAGTAATCACAACATCAACCACAACTACAACAACGCTTTCAACATTAAAACCAGTTGCAACATCAACATATGCATCAGTAGCAGGAACACCAATTAACTTTGTATTATCATCATTTACCCCATCAAGCAATAGATATGCATTATTCTATGCAGGTAATGGGAAAATAATAAACACAACATCACAATACGTTAATGTAACCTATAATTATCCAGGTCATTATTTAGTTTATTATAATGTATATCAAAGCGGTTCATTAATAGGATCTTCTCAATCAAACATGATTGAAATAACAGTAGCACCAAATGTACCATCAAGTCTATCAGATTTAGTTACAGTTCCAACAATTACATTTAACATAACAAGAAATCCAACAGCACCAATTTTCTCAACAGGTGAAACAGTTTATTTATCAGGAGGATTTTTGCAACCACCATCTGGTCAAAACATGACTATATATGAATATGTATGGAACTTTGGTAATGGTCAAACTATGACTGTTATGGCAAACCAAACAACATTATTACCTGAAGAAAACCCAGTTAATGTAACTTATTCTTCACCAGGATTATATGCTGTATCATTAACAATAATAACTAAAAACGTTTCATCTGGGAAAACATATAACTATACAACATATCAAAGCGTTGCAGTATCATCATCTACTTCACCATTTGCAATATATTCATCAAACCTGCAAGTACCTAACCCAGGTACTATAATTGTTGCAGAAAATGTTCCAGGAGGTCCATATAGCTTTGATCCAGATATAGACTGGGAAACTGTTGGTTGGGAGGTAATTGCAAACATATTTTCCACATTAGTTATATTTAATGGTTCATCAACAACATCTTTCTTACCAATGGCAGCCCAATATATACCAACTGTTGGTAATTGGTCTCAAAGAAATCTTTATGGGGGTATTGCACCAAATTACTCTGTTTATACCTTTAAGATAAGACCAAATCTAAAGTTTAGTAATGGTGATAATTTAACAGCATATGATGTATGGTATAGTGTAATAAGAGGTATGCTTTGTGCTGGTGGAGTACCATCAACTGGAGGATGGTTGATAACACAATATTTAATACCAAACTATACCCCATATACATCTGTTGTAACTTCAAATAATGAGCAACAAGCTTTTAATGAAATAATGAATGCAGTAACCTATGACAATCAAACAAATACTGTTACATTTCATCTAATAGAACCTGTTGCTCCACAACTATTCTTTGCAGCTTTGGCTCACACATTAGGAGGAACTGCAATATTAGATGCTAAATGGCTTAATCAAGTTGGTGCTGGAATTAATTTCACTCCAGAAGGGTTTTATTCATATGAAAGCGAATGTAATTTAGGTAATTATAATACACAAGTTCAATGGAATCCGGTTTCATCTGGGCCTTACATGATTAAATCATATACAAGTGGACAAAGTGTTGTTTTATCACCAAATCCATATTGGCCCACAAATATACCAAACATACCTAAGCCAAATGATACTGTTATAATATATTGGGTTAAAGATCCAAACACTGCATATGAAATGTTTGCCTCTGGTCAAGCTGATATTGTAGTTGGACTACCTAGCAATTATATTCCATCAATAGAATCATTAGAATCTCAAGGACAAGCTTTATTATATGAATTTCCAACAAACGTAGAAATGTTCTTTGTATTTAATGCAAATATAAGCGAAAGCATGCTTAAGCAAATGAATCCATCATATAGTATACCTTCTTATTACTTTGCAAATCCATTAGTAAGAAAGGCATTTGCATATGCGTTTAATTATACTGAATACATAAATGATATCTTGGGAAATAAAAAATATCACTTCACTTTTGCAGAACCCTATTGCGGAGCTATCATACCAGGCTTACCTTATTATATACCACCATCAGAGTTAACTGGTTGTCCAACACTCAATTTAACATATGCAAAGCAATTAATGGAAGAATCTGGATTTTATAACATATCCGTGTACTTCCCAATAATTGTTACTGCTGGAGACACTGTTGATTTTACAGCAGCAGAGATGTGGGCGTCATTATTGCATGAAATGGATCCAAATATTAATGCACAGCCTTTATATTTACCATTCTCAACGGAAATAGCTGATATGATTCCGGGAGCAAATCCAATGCCAATATATTATCTTGGTTGGATTTCTGGTTATCCAGTAACTTCATTTGCAGTTGATTCAATCTATGGTGCATCTGGAGCATATCCATCTCCAGATGGTATATCCTCAGAATATTTCGAGAACTTAAGTAAATATTTTGCTTCACATAATAATACCTATTTAGCACAATTATTCGAAAACGAATCTAATGAATATCTAGAGCTTAACAATCTGATAACACTAGCAGATAAAGCTGCATTAGAAAACAATGTTACAGCTGCAAAAATGTATTATAAACAAATGGAACAATTAGCTATAAACCTGTATCTTTATGTTTACACTGAAAATACATATGAGTATTGGGTCATAAAGCCATATATGCATGCATATAATAATCAAATAACCTATCAAGAAAATCCATCATTTAGCGGTTCAGGTGATTCATGGTATTTCTGGTGGATAAAGGGATGAAAAAGGTACTCCTAACAGGATTTGAACCTTTTTTAGAATTCAATTATAATCCAAGCGGTGAAATTGCGAAAAAACTAAATAATTATGAAAATGAAAAATATAAAATCTATGGTTTAGAATTACCTGTTGTTCATAAAGAAGCTATAAAAATTTTGGAGAATAATTTTTATAAAATAGACCCTGATTTATTGTTAGGAATGGGCTTAGCCCCAGGTGCTACTGGAATAAGAATAGAAAGAATTGCAATAAATTCCTATTATTTCAATGATGGTAATGAAATCGAAGATAATATTGAAAATGGCCCAGAAGCATTATACACAAATTTACCTGTGGATAGTATTAGGAAAAAGCTTTGGTCTAAAGGGATACCAGCTTACTATTCTTTTCATGCTGGAACATATCTATGTAATGAAGTTTTTTACAAGATTATGAGACTTGCATATAATAAAGGTATAAAAGGTGGTTTCATACATATACCTCTTACACATAAACAAGTAATAGCTATGAAAAAATTCAACTATCCCTCGATGGATGAAAATATTTTAATAGATGCAATTAAATTAATAATAGAGGAAAGTATTTAATTTTAATTTTTTAATTACTTCTTTCAATTCCATTTTATTGATACCAATCCTTTTTATTATTGTTACATATCACATCCATATGAAGATTCTTAAGTATACCTAATTACATCAAATTTACTCTATATTAGATTTATATTCCTCGTGTAAAATATAATAAACAATAGCTTATATACTTATTACGAAATTTTATATATTCCCATCTAGCCAAGGGGAATTTCAATTCAGGAATTTTTATTTATTCCCACTAAAAATTTTTCATGTCATTCTTTTAAATCACTTTACTTTTATACATTCTATCATCTTGACTTTTTGGAAAAAGAGAATCCATTATATTAACTTTTATAAATAATGTTTCCATAGCTCTTATAATAGATCCAGAATCTTACTACTAAAAACAAATCTATATAACTTACAATTGATTTTATCTTTAATTTAATAGTCTTTCATGTTAAATGACTCTTTGTTAACCAGATAGTTGTCTAAGCAAAAAACTTAACTTCTTTTTCATCTTTTCTTTTTTTTCTTTTTTTTTTTTATATAAACTAATAATCTGAACTCCACTTTTTTTTCTTTTTTATATCTCTTATTATTGTATTTATCCCTTCATATTCCTCTTAAATTTTTATATCATCAACAATCGAGATTATATATTTGAATTTTTATATGAAGTTTATTGCACCAATATTGCATTAAAAAAAGTAAAAGTTTTAATGCCTGAACATTTATATAATATATTTGATCCTAATGGGATTTGTAATTCTTATGTTATATCATCCCACCAATACGATAAGTTCATAAATACGCTAATTCTCATATCTTCATTATGTATTAAGAAAATAAGCTATCACATATCTAGTTATTATGTTAAATCTTTTTATTAGTTTAATTAAATTTTCTTCACTAATCCAGAAAAAATCCGTTAGTTCTTTACTATTTTTCAACTATAATAATATCTATTCATAAATGTATTCTAAATATAAAAGTTCATATAAAATGTTAATTTTATAAATAATAAATTGAAAATTTATTTATGTTAAATTTTTATATCTATTCATCAAATTTTCAAGAGGCAATAATTGAAATGGGAGCAGCAATGAATACAATGATATTAACTTGGATATTTTGGATAATAGGCGATGCAATAAGTACTATATTTGGTGCTTATATTGTAAAGAAATATAGAAATAACTATGGATTGCCTACATTAATTGTTTTATATTCTATTTATTCTGTAGGAGCAAATATTTTAGCATCGAGGATTACAATATATAATATAGTAATTCCATTCGTTGTCTCAGGTGGTACATTAATTTTTCCATTTGTAAGCCAGCTTGATGATATGATAAATGAAGTATATGGTAGAAAAAGAGCTTATGCAACTATAGCAGTTGCCTTAATTGCAAATATACTAATGGCCACATTTATTTTGGCAGATGCTGTGTTACCAGTCCCTTCATGGGAAGAAAACGCAAATAAATATTGGCTACAATTCATGGTTGCAGCACCTAGAATTATGCTTGCCTCATACCTTGCTTTCATAGTAGATGAACTTTGGAATGCAACAATATTTGCTAAACTTAAATCCAGAGCATATAAAGATGAAGAGGCCTGGAAATCAAATAGAAAGATTGTTTATCTTGTATTAACAAGAGTATTTACATCAGATATATCTACTATGATAATTGATAGCGTTGTTTTTTATCCCATTGCATTCTTAGGCACATTACCAGCAAATGTGGTATTAAATATGATTTGGATGGGAGCACTTATGAAAGTAATTCTTGCAATATTTAATGGACCATGGTATATTTTGTATAGAATATTAATTAAAGATGTTAAGAGAGAATTCTAATAAGAAATTATTTAAATTACTAAAAAATAAAACTTATCCATTTAAATTTAATTAATATAACAGGAACTTAAGAAAATAAAACATCTAAATACTCTTTTTATAATTGCTCCTTCTCAAAAGGCTTACCTATAAGATATATGGTTAAGACATGAATATTTAGGATGCTCATTTTTAAAATACAAAAATCAAATGATGATAGAAAGAAGTATATATTTTTAATAAAATTTCAAATTATGGATTTGATTTTGCTAATTCTTTAACTTTTTCTCTTAAAACATTTTTCATTACTTTTCCAACTGGGTTTCTTGGTATTTGTTCAACAATTAATAATCTTTCAGGCCATTTATATTTGGCAACTTGTTGCTCATCCATGAACTTTTTTATCTCATCTAAACTAATCGTTTCACCTTGTTTAACTACAACAAATGCAGCAACTACTTCTCCAAGTCTTTGATCGGGCCATCCAACAACTGCTGCATCTAATATCTTAGGATGCTTTTTAAGTAAATCTTCAACTTCAGCTGTTGGTATTTTAAATCCACCTCTGTTTACTATATCTTTTTTCCTATCAAAGAATGCTATAGTTTTTTCATCAACTACCTGAAAATAATCTCCTGTGCAGAAAAATCCATTTTCATCAAAAGATCTTTTAGTAAATTGGGGTTGATTATAGTATCCTGCCATTGTAAAAGGACTCTTATAGCACAGTTCTCCAACTTGACCTGGTTCATTTATTTCATTTCCCGCTGGATCTACAATTTTTGTTTCAATAGCATTATAAAAAATTTGTTTCCATTTAAGGTTTCTATGAGGCCATGGAAATGCTCTTGCTCTTTTTTCAAGATCCTCAATATTTTCATTTGTAGAAAAAAGACCTGTGCCTTCATTTTGCCCCCATATATTTATTGGTTGTATCCCTTTGTTATTTAATTCTATAAATGTCCAAGGTGGTGGTGGAGCAGCTCCTACTGCTAAGTATTTTAACTTCAATTTTTCGTTTATTAACCCTTGTTTTAGCAAAGAAACTACAACTGCTGGTACCATTAGAGTGAATGTAACACCTTCATTTATTAATTGTTTATAAAATAATTCTGGATCGAAAGGATGATGCAATACCAATGTTCCAGAAACAATTATCCAGGGTATTAATCCAACGCCTATCGCTGCCATATTAATTAATGGAGAGGAAACTGCTATTACTTCACCATCGTTTAATATTCCGCCTTGATATTTTTCACCATCATATAAAAATCTTAAAAAACCCCAGTTGTTATGTGTTAAAGGTGCTGCCTTTGGATCCGCTTCTGTTCCAGAAGTCCATGCAATAGTTGCTATATCATTCCCATTTAAATAATTTTCATTTACATCTTCTCTTATCTTATAATTAATAGTTATATCATGCCATTCTTTTAATGTTATTATATTTTTAATACCTAGACATTCATTGTTTGCTAAATCCTTAGCCATTGAAATATAATCTGTCTCCTTATATTTATCTATTAGCATGTAAATATCAGGTCTAATCGTGTTACACACATGTCTTATTTCATGGGATCTCCACTGAAGAGGTATGGGTGAAATAATAGATGATGCAAGCCATGAGGATAAATAAGCTATAACAAGTTCAATAGTGTTGGGAAATTGAACTAAAACTATTTTGTCTTTAAATATTCCTTTATCTAGTAAAAATGATGCTCCTCTCAATACTCTTTCATACAATTCTTCATATGTGATTCTTTCCGGATTTAAATCTGCTAAATCTTTTTTATTTGCTGGATCAATAATTGCTAACCTCCTAGGATTCTTTAATACATTTCTTTTAAATCTTTCAATTAATGTTATGTTATCCCACCAACCTTCACTAACATATTTATTTATTACATCTTTGCTATGTATAACAACCATTTTCCCACCAATGTATAAATAGTATATTGGATTTAATAAATATTAGTATACATAATATTATCCTATTTTATTATAATTTTTAATTTATTTATAAAAATATATTAACCACTTAATTTCCTTATTTTTTGGTGTATAAACATGGAAACAAAATCTGATATAGATCTTTTAAGAAGTTCAGTTAGGGAATTTTCTGAAAAAGTATTGATGCCAGTTGCTAAAAAAATTGATGCTGAAAACTTTATTAGTGAAGATATTTTGAATCAAGTAGCAAACATGGGTTATTTTGCATTAAGGGTTCCTGATAAATATGGTGGGCCTAATTTGTCAACTCTTGAATCAGCAATAGTTGTTGAAGAACTAGCAAGAGCCTCTGGCGCTGTTGCAGTTATTTCTGGTATTTCTGGTACAATGGTAGCATATCCTTTAGTTCATTATGCAAGCGAAGAATTAAAAGAAGAATACTTAGGAAGATTAAGCAAAGGGAAAATTGGCGCGTTTGCATTAAGTGAGCCATGTTGTGGAAGTGATGCAGCTAATATAACTACAAAGGCAGAAATTGATGGTAATGATTATGTTATAAATGGAAGGAAAACATGGATTACAAACTCTACATATGCAGATTTCTTTTTGGTTGCTGCTAGAACAGGTAAGCAAGAGGATAGACATAAAGGGATAACAATATTTGTTGTTGATAATAAGGATTGCATTGAGAAAAGCAAACTAGATATGATGGGAGTTCGTGGTTCAGGAACAAGTGAATTGCTATTTAAAGATTGCAGAGTCCCAAAAGAAAACATTGTTGGTGAAGTAAATAATGGATTTAAGATAATTATTGATGGAATAAATGAAGGGAGAGTAGTAACTGCTGCCATTGGTTTAGGTATAATGCAGGCTGCATTTGATGAATCTCTAAATTATGCTAAGATAAGGGAAACTATGGGAAAACCAATTATTGAACATGAAATGGTTCAAAGCATGATTGCAGATATGAAAGTTAAATTGGAAGCATCTAGATTGTTAATTTATAATGCAGCACAAAAGATTGATAATAATGAAATTGATTACCCAATGTGGTCTTCTATTGCAAAATATGCAACTGCTAAATGGGGTGTTGATGTAGTTAGATTAGCAATGCAAGTTGAAGGAGGTTTTGGTTATAGCAAAGAAAGCAATGTAGAAAGATATTATAGAGATATTAAGGGAATTGAAATTGGAGATGGAACTAATGAAATCCAAAAGCTCGTTATATCTAGATCTTTAGCTGGTAAAATAACTTCTGTAAGAAAATAATCATTTAAACATTTTTATATAGCATTATCCAATTTTTTAATAGGTGAAAAGTTTGCCTAAAATAGAAAGAATTGGAATTTTAGGTTCTGGGACAATGGGGCATGGTATTGCAGAGGTCTCAGCATTATATGGATATGATGTTGTTATGATAGATGTATCTCAGGAAATATTAGATAATGCAATTAAAAACATTAGAAATAGTCTATTAAAGCTAATGGATAAAAACAAGGTTGAAGAAGTTTTAAATAAAATTAAGGTATCAACTGAATATAAAGATTTGAAAGATGTAGATCTCGTTATTGAGGCTGTTCCTGAAAAATTTGAAATAAAAGTAAAGGTGTTAAATGAAGTAGAAAAATACTTAAAAAGTGAAACGATAATAGGGACTAATACATCAACAATTCCTATTAATGATTTGGCAAATTCAACAAATAGGATGGATAAATTCATTGGAATACATTTTATGAATCCCCCAGTGCTCATGCCATTAGTTGAAATCATTTTAGGTAATGAAACTTCTCAAGAAACACTAAATAAAGTAATTGAATACGTAAAATCAATTAAAAAAGATTATGTTTTAGTGAAAAAAGATGTTCCAGGATTTTTAATAAATAGGATTAATATGAAAACATTTCTTGAATCAATAATAATGTATGAAGAGGGATTTACAAAAGAAGACATCGATACTATGACAAGGTTTAGACTTAATTTCCCGATGGGATTTATGGAATTATCAGATTTCGTTGGTATTGATACCTTATACAATGCAATTAATGAAATGATAAAAAGAGGGGAGAAAATATTCATACCAAAGACGCTAAATGAATTAATTAAAAATGGAAAATTTGGAGTTAAAACTGGTTCAGGATTTTATGAATATCCTAATAAATTATTTAAAAAACATAACTTAATACCTAAGGATTCCATGTTTAAATTAAACCCTGGAAGAATTATTGCAGTTGCAGCAAATGAAGCTGCTTATTTAATAAGAAATGATATAGCAACTAAGGAAGACATAGAAAAAGCAATGACTTTAGGAATGAATTGGCCCCATGGTCCACTTTATTTTGCAGATCATTATGGAATTGATAACATAATAAAAATCTTAGAAGATAGATACAATAAAACAGGTTTTGAATTTTATTTAATTGACCCATATCTTAAACAAATTTCATCAACAAATCTAGGAACAAAAAATGGTAAAGGATTCTTTGAATATATCTATTTAAGAGAAGATTTAGGACCTGTATCATATGAAAAAATAGAAGATCATGCAGTTATAACAATTAGGAGACCTAATAAGCTAAATGCACTAAATGAAGATGTATGGAGAAACATTAGAATTTTTCTAGAAAAGGCTGAAGATGATAAAAGTGTTAAATCTGTTGTCTTAACTGGTGAAGGAAACTCTTTTTGCTCAGGGGATGATATAGAAATGATGAAGAATTGGAAAAATTCTTCAATAGCTAAAAAATGGCTTGATGAATTGGCTTGGCCCTTAATAAACAAAATGTTAAATTATACAAAACCATTAATTGCAGCAATCAAAGGTTATGCCTTTGGAGGGGGGATGGAATTAACTCTTTTGGCTGATATTGTTATATCAGCAGAAAATTCAATATTTTCAATACCTGAGGTCTTAATTGCAGCATTTCCACCAATAGCATCTCCAATGGGAACATATTTAACAAGTAGAAGGATTTCAAGATATGCTTTAACTGGTGATTGGTTAGGAGCTGAAGAAGCGAAAGAAATTGGTATTGTAGACATAATAGTTCCTGAAGATCAATTAGATATTGCAGTTTTTGAAGTTACAAATAAAATATCAAAGATCTCACCATTATCATTAAAGGCTGTCAAAAATGCATTAAATAATTCTAAAACTATTTTTGTTAACTCATTAAAGAATTCACTAAATGAACTTGTAATTTTAGCTGATAGCGAAGATTTCAAAGAAGGTATGAATGCATTTATAGAAAAAAGGAAGCCTGTTTATAAAGGAGAATAATAGGGATCTAGCGAAGATTTTTATACTTTTTTGAATACAATATAAGTGGTATAATGGTGGTATATATGATAAAGGGATTTCCTTCAACTATGAATGATGATTATCAGCTTAATTTGTGGAAAATTATGGATTATGCAGCAAAAGTTCATTACGATACAGAAATTGTTTCATATAGAAATTTACAAGGAGGGAAAATTCATAATCTTAGCTATAAAGAGGTATATGATAGAATAAAAAGAATTTCTAATGCATTAGAATCTCTTGGTATAAAAGCTGGCGATAGAATAGCAGTTCTTGGATGGAACGATCACAGATATTTTGAATCTTATTTTTCAATAACTGGTTTAGGGGCTGTTATGTTACAATTAAACCAAAGGCTTCATTTAAATGATCTTGATTATATATTAAAACATTCAGAAGCAAAAGCGCTCTTGTTCGATGAATCTCTTGCTGATATAGCTAAACCACTTATAAAAAACAATAAACTAGAGTTCTCAATATTAATGAGCGATGATCCATCAAAAGTTGATGTAGATATAAAGGGAAAATTATACAATTATGAAGATTTAATAAAAAGTTTTTCTCCAAAGAAAAATTATGAAGAGATTGATGAAAAATCTGCTGCAACAGCTTGTTATACATCAGGAACAACTGGAAAACCAAAGGGAGTATATTATTCTCATAGAAGTTTAATTTTACATGGATGGTCAATAAATACTGTAATGAATATAAAACCTGATGATACTTTTGCAGCAATTGTCCCTCTATTTCATGCAAATGGATGGGGAGCGCATATTGCAGCAACAATGATGGGAGCTAAGCTAGTTTTTCCTGGAAGATATACGCCAGAAAGCTTAGCAAACATTTTATTAAAAGAAGAGGTAAGCGTTGCCGCTGGCGCACCTGCAATATTAATTCCCTTGCTTGAAGTACTTAGAAAGTTTGATCCTAAACCTAAGTTTAATAATTTAAGATTTGTTTCTGGAGCAACAGAGCCCCCATTAGCATTAATGCTTCAATTAAAGGAATTCGGAATTAATATTACACATGCTTATGGAGCAACAGAAACAACCCCTTTGGTTACAGCTAATTTACCAAAGAAAAAGATTAAGTTATTAAAGGAAGAAGAACAAATAGAAAATGCAAGAAAACAAGGTCTTCCGGTATTTGGAGTTGAAGTTAAGATAACTGACCCAGCTGGCAATGAGTTACCGTGGGATGGAAAAAGTATAGGAGAGCTTTTAATTAAAGGTCCTTGGGTTGCTAAACAATATTATAATGATGAGAGATCTAAAGAACAGTTCATTGATAATTGGTGGAAATCTGGCGATGCTGCTACAATAGATCCTAATGGTTATGTAAAAATTGTAGATCGTATAAAAGATTTAATAAAAAGTGGAGGAGAATGGATCTCTAGTATTGATTTAGAAAACTACTTAATGGCACATCCTGCAGTTTTAGAGGCTTCTGTTGTAGGAGTTCCACATCCTAAATGGGAAGAGAGGCCAATAGCATTAGTTGTTCTTAGGGAAGAATACAAAAATAAAGATTTTAAAGAACTAGAAAATTTATTAAAAGATCATTTATCAAAGAGGTTTGCTAAATGGCAGATACCTGATAAAATATTTTTTGTTAATGAAATACCAAAATCTTCAACCGGAAAATTTGATAAGAAAACAATTAGAAACTTATATAAAGATGCTTTATCTAAATAAATATATTGATTTTTATGCAAAATTATGTATAAAATTTTCTAATTTATTCTCTTATTTATAAATTTAAAAATAAAAATAATTTAAAAAATAATTATGCTAATTCAAAATACATTATATCATTTATTATTCCTTTTCTCTCATTTTCTGGTCTAAATACTGGTTTCACCTTTATACCTATATCTAATTTATCCAAAGGTATATTAAGTAAGTGAATTAATCCGCTCTCAGCATTTTTAGGCTTAATTACCCCAATAACTTTAGGATTATCCAATTTATTTCTATACATGTCTTGATATACTATTGTATATGAAACCAAAATCCATTCGTCTTTTATTTCTATTATTTCTCCTTGAGTGAAATCAGGGCAAAATGTTTTTGGCGGAACATATATTTTTCCATCTTTGCATTTCATACCCAATATTTTGCCTTCCTTAAGTCCCTTTGCGAAATCATAGCCATGAATTCCTGGGGTATATACGTATTTTTCTACTTCTTGCTCACCGGGGAATATAACTAAATCATCTAACCTTCCTTTTTTATCATAACTCATACTTCTCACCTCATAAAGGCTCAAAACATTCAATATCTAATATACTTCCAGTCCTTTCTTCCTTTGGCTTCCATTTTACCTTAACTTTCATTCCAATGGCTTTTCCACTTATTACATCTTGAGGATCAATGCATATTTTGTGGAATAGCCCTGCAAACTCATATTCTCCTTCTCTATATCCAGGTACATCAAGCTTTATTGTTCCAACAACCTCTGGCTTTTCAATTTTTTCTCTTTTAGTTGATATATATGTTATAACAGCAGTATGGATTTCTCCTGTTTGAGGTACCTCAATCCATTCATTTGTTGCAACATGACACCATTCGCAATAGGATCTTGGAGGTACATAAATTCTTCCGCATTTAGGGCATTTTCTTCCCAATATTTTACCTTCTTTTAGTCCATGTAAAAATGTTGATATTGTTGTACCAGCAGCAAAGTCATATTTAGCTTTTGGCATATCTTCAACTAAGCCAATTAAAGAATACATTTCATTTTCTTTTAATTTTATACCAGGTAATTTATTTATCTTTGTGCTCATGAGATCACCCCTAATTACTTAAAACAATAACAGTTCCAGCCTGCATTAAATCACCCCATGCATTTGCAACCGCTTTGTGAACAGGTTTCTTTACTTGTCTTTTTCCAGCTTCATACCTTAATTGCCAGAAAAGTTCTGCAACCTTCATAGTTCCAGCAGCAGCTATTGGATTTCCAACACCTAATAATCCTCCGCTAGGACTTGTAGGTAATTCTCCATCCCTATCAAAATACCCCTCTCTTACTAACTTATATGCTTCACAAGGCCTCGCTAACATTAAACCTTCTATATGGTGCAATTCTTTGTAATCAAACGGATCATAAGGCTCGGCAACATCTATTTCCTTCCATGGTCTTTCAATACCTGCCATTTTATATGCCATTCTTGCTGCATAATTTAAATATCTTGGAAATGCTAATTCCCTATTATACCAATGTTGATTTTCTAAAGTAAATCCAACCCCTTCAACCCATACTGGGGTATCTGTAATTTCTCTAGCAACATTTTCTGAAGTCATAACTAATGCAGCTGCTCCATCAGTAACTGGGGAAACATCCAACAAATTAACAGGCCAAACCAACGTTTCACTCTTCAACACATCATCAACAGTTATGTTTGCTGCAGTTAAAGCTGCAGGATGATCTAATGCATTTCTTTTATTTTTAACACTAACTAATGCAATATCTTCTTTCTTAGCACCACATTTTGCCATATATCTTCTCATTTCCATAGCAAATATCCAAATTAAATTAGGTCCTAATGGTCTTTCTAATATTGGATCCCAAATATATTTGAAAACATATTGTGGATGTGGATGGGCCGGACTCATTTTTTCTTCTGCAACAACTAATACTTTTTTGCATAAACCGCTAGCAATATGCCAATAAGCTGCTTCTGGAACAAAAACTCCTGTTCCTCCACCAACATAAACTCTAGTCATTGGTTTATTTATTGCACCAGAGCCATCAGCTAAATATTCTCCTTTAAAGTGCATACCATCAAATGTATCAGGGGCAGATCCTATTACAACACAATCTATATCCTTTAATGTTAATCCAGCAGAATCTAAGGCCATTTTTGCTGCTTCCCAAGCTAATTCTCTCGGAGTTTCTTGAGCTCTTCTCATAAATTTTGTTAATCCAGCACTTACAATTGCTACCCTATCCTTCATGAATATATTCGATCTCATGCAAATCACCTCAAACAGAAAGAAGAGCTACCATACTCGTATATGTAGGAACACCCCTCCAAGAAACAACCAATGATCTCCTAACATTTTTGAGTTGATGAGAACCTGCTTTACCTGTTAGCTGAAGATATGATTCTAATAATCTTGAAAGGCCAGTTGCTTCTAATTGAACTCCCATTGATAGACTTCCACCACTTGGATTTACTGGTAATGAACCATTAAAGTTAAATTCCCCATTTTCTAGTAATTCATGGGCTTCTCCTTCTTTAACAATCAATGATTCCTCTAATGATAATAGCTCCATATAGCTAAACCTATCTTCAACTTCTGCAAAGTCTACTTGAGGATTACCATTTAAGTTAGCTAATTTATATGCCATTAAAGCTGCCTCTCTAATAGATCTCATTTTCCCCCATTCATGCCATTCTGTTGCTCCTGTACCTGTTTCAGTTGAATAGCCTATTCCCTCTATATAAACAGGGGTATCAGTAAACTTTTTAGCATATTCTTCACTAGCTAAAACAAATGTAATGCTTGCATCACTAAATGGAGCAATTTCATAATTAGATAGTGGATAAATGCTATAACTAGATGATAAAACATTATCTAAATCAATCTTTGTTGAAAATGAAGCCCTTTCATTTCTTAATCCATTATTTTTATTCTTAACAGCAACCATTGCTAAGTGTTCTCTTTTTGTATTAGTTCTCTTCATGTAAGCAACAGCATCTAAACCTGCATAAAATAATGGATTACCTGTATCTAAAGGTCTTACATGCAATGGATCTAATGCAAATCTATATATATCTTGCAAAGTTTTTATTTCGCTTGGCTTTCCATGAGATTCTACAGAAACTACATTAAAATGACCAGTTTTTATTAGCATATATGCATGTGCAATACCTTCTAAACCATCACCAGCAACTGTGAATGTGGGCCTTAATGCTCCTCCTATTGGTTCTGGAGCAAATTCATCAGCTATAGCTATACCTTCCCACATATCTTCTTGGCAATCAACAAATGCATCAATATCATATCTAGGATCTATGTTAGCGCTTGCATATGCTCTTGAAGAGGATTCAAACATCATGTCTTGAAATGATACATCAATTGTTGTTGGTTTAAAACCATACCAACCCGCTCCAACTATAGCTACACGGGACATTTACACACCCATACATATTTAAGATATTACTTGTATAAATACTCTGAGTATATTAATATATATAATAGTGTACACTGCAGAAGAGGTGGAAAAAATGGTTTATATATGGTCCCCTCCAAAGGATTTAATTAATAGTGCTAATGTTACAGAATTTATGGAAAAAAATAAAATTGAAAATTATAATAGTTTAGTTAAAAAAAGCCAAGATGATTTGAAATGGTTTTGGGGTAATTTACCAGATTGGCTTGGACTAGAATGGTTTAGAAAATTTGATGAAGTTTATGATACAACCCAGGGAATAGAATGGACAAAATGGTACTTAAATGGTAAAATAAATATATCATATAATGCGTTAGATAGGATAATAAAAAATGGATTCGGAAATAAAACTGCTATGATATGGTATGGAGAAGATGGAAAAGTTGTTAAATTAAGTTATATAGAAATGCTAGAAAAAGTGAACAAATTATCAAACTATTTAACAGAAATAGGAGTAAAGAAAGGAGACGTGATTTCCATATATGCCCCTTTGATGCCTGAAACAGTTATTTCAATGTATGCTGCATTTAGATTAGGTGCTATAGCAAATCCGATTTTTAGTGGTTTTGCACCAGATGCGGTTGCAGAAAGATTAAAGGCAGCTAATTCAAAGGTTCTCATAACATCTGATGGTTATTATAGAAAAGGTAAAATAATAGAATTAAAGAAAAGTGCAGATGAGGCTGTTGAAAGATCTAATGTTAGTCTTAAGGTAATAGTTGCAAGAAGGTTTGAAAAATCAAATATACCATGGAATGATAATAGAGATATATGGTTTGATGATGCAATTAATGGTAAAAGACCAGAATTTGAAGCGATAGAAACCGATGCTGAAGATCCTGCTTTATTAATGTTTACAAGCGGTACAACAGGAAATCCTAAAGGTGCAGTGATAAGTCAAATAGGTACAATATTACAGCCAGCAAAAGAACATTACTTTAATCTAGATATAAAAACTGGTTTTAGCAAGGAAAATGATATTTTATGGTGGATAACTGACATTGGTTGGATGATGGGACCATGGCAAGTTATTGGTACACAAATCTTGGGAGCCTCACACTTTTCTTTAGAAGGTGCATTGGATTACCCGAATAAGGATAAGGTATGGAAATTAATAGAAGATTTTAAAATAACACATTTAGGATTTGCAGCAACTGCAGCTAGATTGTTGAAAGCATTGGGTAATGAAGGAATTGAAAAACATGATTTGTCTAGTTTAAGGGCATTTGGAAATACAGGGGAGCCAATAGATGAAGATACTTGGTTTTGGGTAATGAGAGATGTGGGAAAAGAACAAAGGCCATTAATTAATTTAAGTGGAGGAACTGAAATATTGGGTTGTTTCCTATTGCCAAGCGTTGTTGTAAGTCTAAAGCCATCAACGTTATGGGGTCCTGGTTTAGGAATGAGTGTTGAAGTATATGATGATTATGGTAATCCTGTTAGAAATAAGCCTGGTTATCTTGTCGCAACTAAGCCTTCACCAAGTATGACAAGAGGTCTTTGGAAAGATCCTAAAAGGTATATAGAAACATATTGGAATACTTTTAAAGGTGTATGGTTCCATGGAGATTATGCATTAATAGATGAAGATGGTTATTGGTATATTTTAGGTAGGGCTGATGATGTAATAAAGGTTGCAGGAAAAAGAATTGGACCTGCAGAATTAGAAACAATAATTAATGCTCATAATAGTGTGGCAGAAAGCGCTTGCATAGGCTATCCTGATCCAATTAAAGGAGAAGTAATTGTATGTTTTGCTATACCAAAGCCAGGGAAGAAGTTAAATGATAAAGAAATTAATGAGATTAAGAACATGGTTTCAACAAAATTAGGTAAACCCTTTGAGCCTGAAAAAATAATTGAAGTTAAAGATTTGCCTAGAACAAGAAGCGGAAAAATAATGAGAAGGATAATAAGGGATATAGCTAAGGAAGGAAAAGCAACCATCTCTCCTGTAGTTGAAAATCCAGATTCTGTAGAAGAAATAAAGAGAGCAGTTTCTGAATTAAAGAAATTAATGAAATAATTTATAAATTTTTTTATTTTTTAATTTCATTTAGCAAAATGTATAGTAGGATTTATGTGGGAAAATTTAAATATCTAAATCAAAATACTATAATGTGTACAGGTGAGTATAGATGGAAGGTGAATTGTTTTCCTATAAGAAAATTAAAAAGATGAATGAAGAAGGGTTACAAAATCCAGAAAAATTTTGGAGAGATAGAATGAATTTAATTACATGGTTTAAAGAACCGGTTAAAATCCTAGAAGGTACACCACCATATGAAAAGTGGTTTGTTGGTGGAATATCGAATCTAGCATATAACGCAGTTGATAGGCATTTGCCAAATGAAGCAAATAAGGTAATTTTTTATTGGGAAGATGAGAAAGGTAATACAAAATCGGTAACATATCAAGATTTGTATTATGAGGTCAATAGAGCTGCATATGTTTTAAAGGAAATGGGAGTAAAGCATGGAGATACTGTATCAATGCTGATGGCAAGCTCTCCAGAGGCTGTTGCATTTGGTTTAGCAGTTCATAGACTGGGAGCAATAGCTGTTATTCATTATGTTGGTTTAACAGATGAAATAATAGCAACAAGATTTGTAGATACAGGCTCAAAGTATGCTGTTGTATTTGCTAACACAATAAATAACGGAACAGAAATAAATATAAAGAAATATTTTGATAATGTTGCAAGTAAATTCAATTTACCAGTAGAAAAAGTTTTAGTTGTAAGCAGAGGTTCTTCTAACTTTGAATTAAAACAAGGAAGAGATTTGGTTTATGAGGATATCATGCCTAAAGGAAAAGTATATGTTCCCCCAGAACCTGTTGAAGCTAATGAAGTAGGAACAATTTATTATACAAGCGGTACAACAGGAAAGCCTAAAGGAATAACTCAAACTCAAATTGGGTATCCTCTATCTTTAAATTGGACCTTTAGAGGGCTTTATGATTTAAGGCCTAATGATGTATGGTGGACAGTATCAGCATTGGGTTGGCCTGTATGGCCTATGGCTAATTTATATACAGCCCCAGTTTCAGGAATAACATCGGTTCTTTTTGAAGGATATATTGGATATAAACCAGATCTTTGGTCTAGAATAATTGAAAGATTTAATGTTTCTTTAATATGGAGCTCTACAACTTCATTATATACATTAAAATCATTAGGTGAAGAATCAGTTAAAGCTGGAGATACTTCATCATTAAGGATTGTATTGAATACTGGAGAAACACTTAATCCTGGTTTCTTCAATTGGTTTAGAGAACAATTACCTGATGTATATATTGCAGATGCCTATTGGTTTACCGAGCATTTATCCCCAGCAGCTGCAACTCCCTATGGTATAGGAGAAATACCATTTAAACCAGGATCTGCCGGTATTGAGTTCCCACTAAGTAAGGTAGTTATAGTAGATGATGATGGTAATCCATTACCTCCAGGAAAGAAAGGATATATCGTTTTAAAGCCATATTCTCCGGCATTAGGAAAGATGTGGAATGATCCCAACTTAGAAAGATATAGCAAAGTTTATACCTCTAGATTCCCTGGTTATGTGTTCTTTGGAGATTATGGATACATGGATTCTGATGGATATCTCTTCGTCTTAGGGAGAGCAGATGATGTATTAAGGCCTGGAGGAGAAAGAGTCGGAACTATGGAAGTTGAAAGTTTGATTGGGAATCATGAGGCAGTAGCTGAGGTTGCTGCAACAAGCATGCCATCACCTGATAACAAGGGGGAGAAGCTTTTAATATTTGTTGTACCTAGAATAGGTTATACACCAGATGAAAATCTATCAAATAAATTAAAAGAATATGCTAGAAACTCTGGTTTCATAATTGATTATGTAATATTTGTTAATAAGTTACCAAAGACTAAGAGCGGAAAGATTATGAGGAGACTATTAAGGGCAGCCGTTAGAAACGAACCACTAGGAGATACTTCAACACTTGATGATCCTGCTGCATTTGAAGATTTAAGGAGGAGATATGAAGAATTTAAGAAATCCATGATAGCTTAATGCGGTGTTTATTAGATGTCTCAAATTATTTTTTTAGATAAACCGATTTTTTCGTTTCTCGATTCTATATCAAATGAAAAACCTAATGAATGTGCATTAATTCAAATGGAAAATAACCATTGCATAACATGGAATTATTTAAAAGAGGCAAGTAATAAAATAGCAAATTGGATCAATTCAACTAATAAAAACAACCAGGTATTGTTTGCATGTCATAATACAATAGATTCAGTTGTAGGATTAATAGGAATTATGAAGAGTGGTAGTCCTGCAGCGTTAGTAGATCCTTTGACAATATCAGAAGATTTAAAACAAGAAATTGAAGGTAAAAACATTAAAACAGCTGTTGTTTCATGGCAATTTTTTGAAAGAGAAAAAGAAACATTAAAACAAGAAGGCATTGATAATGTTTTAATTGTTGATGGTCAGGTTAAAGAGGAAGGAAATCTAAATGTAAACTATATAAAAGATGTTTTATCAACTAATGAAACATATGAAAATAAAGAATTAAACTTAGATGATATTTCAATAATAATGTATTATGCTGGTGTTGCAGGTAGAACAATGCAAACATATCATACTCATAGAGGTTTAAGTTATGCTGTTCAAGCACTATCAAAAACAATAAACTTTGATTTTGTTCCTAATTCATTAGTAATTTCACCCATAACCCATGTGTTGGGTCTTCAAGTAAGCCTCCTAACACCTTTATATAATAAAGGTAAGGCAATAATGATATCTAGGTGGGATGCAAATTTAGCAATGAAAACAATAAAATATTATAATATAAACTTCATGTCCGGTGCACCATTAGTATTTGATTCTTTAATTGATGCAATAGAAAAAAGTAATGAAGATTTTAAAAACACATTGAAATTAGGTATATCTGCTGGAGCTCCTTTAAAGCCTGAAACTCAAGATAAGTTTTACAAGGTGTTTGCAAGTCCTTTAGTTCAGGCCTATGGTATGACAGAAACATGGGTAGTTTCCTATCAACCAAAAGAATTTTTTGAAATAAAAAATACCTTAGGTCTTCCATTATATGGTGTTGAAATAAAAGTTGTTTCTCCCGATGATCCAAGCGAAGAATTAGGAAAAAATCAGGCTGGAGAATTGTTAGTTAAAGCTAGCTGGGTTATGAAAGGATACGAAGATGATAACGAAACAAAAAAGGCATTTTATAATGGTTATTTAAAAACTGGCGATTTAGTTTTGATTGATGATAAAGGTTTTCTCTACTTTAAAGGAGTAAAGAAAAGAATGCTAAAATATAAAGCATATCCAATATTTCCAAAAGATTTGGAAACAATTTTACTTAAACATTACGCAGTAAAGAATGCATTTGTTTTTGGTGAAAAAGATCCAGATGTAGGTGATTTACCAGTTGCAAAAGTAGTGTTAAAAGATGAATATAAGGGAAAAATTAAAGAAGAAGAATTGATAAATTATGTTAATTCTAGAGTTGCCTTTTACAAAAAAATAAGAAAGATTTATTTTGTTGATTCACTTTGAAAAACTTAACTTATTTTTAGATTTTATCTCTAATGCCATATAATCATTACTTGGATTAACTGGTCTATGTGCAATTCCTCTAGGAATGATTAGCATTTCTCCTTCCTTTAATTCAAATTCTCCTGTTTCTGTTTGCCAAGTTGCGCTACCCTTTAAGCATATTATTAATTCATCATAATCCATATTCCTATGGAAAAAGGGTAAAGAAAATCTCCTCTTGGAAAATTCAATAGATAAATTATCGCTAGAAACTAATCTCAATGGAGGTATTGCTAGAGGATCAGTCATATCAGGAGTTATTATATCCTTAAATGATAGTTTCTCTGCTTTTCTTGTTAACTTTTTTACATTAAATTCCTCTCTCTCAATTTCTATATCAATTTCGTCAGAAGTAACTTTTTCTTTTATAGTCATTTATATCACAATTAGTTAATAAAATTTAAAGCTTAAAAATTTTATTAATAAAACATCCTCTAAATTTTAACTAATTTTTTACTACATAAGTATTTATATATATTTACCAGCTAGAATCATGGGAAGTAACATGGAAAAAGAAATATTTAATGAAATTGATAATTATAGAAATGAAGCAATAAAAAATTTTATTGAATTGTTAAGGATTCCGGCTATTAGTCCAGATTATGGTGGAGAAGGAGAGATCGATAAAGCAAATAAGCTTTTGGAAATTTTAAAAGAATATTTTAACTTTGATACTATAGAAAAATATTATTCTACTGATAATAGGGCTAAGGAAAAGGTTAGGCCTAATATAATAGCTACATATAAAGGAAATGAGAAAAAAGCCTTATGGATTATTACTCATATAGATGTTGTACCTCCTGGAGATTTAAATGCATGGAAAATAACTAAACCTTTTGAGCCAAAGATTGTTGATGGTAAATTATATGCAAGAGGATCAGAGGATAATGGACAATCCCTAGTTGCATCATTATATGCAGTAAAGTCATTAATGGCTAAAAAAATAATTCCAAATATAACAATCAAGCTAGCATTTGTAAGCGATGAAGAGGCTGGCTCGGAATATGGAATGAAATATCTTTTAAAAAATCATCCTGAAATTTTTAACAAAGATGATTATTATTTGATACCAGATGCTGGAAATAGTGATGGTTCTCTTATTGAAATAGCTGAAAAATCTATATTACAATTTAGATTAATTATAAGAGGAAAACAGGTACATGCATCAACACCTCATTTGGGGTTAAATTCTCATAGAATATCTATTCAATTATCTAATCAAATTGATTATATTTTGCATGAGAGATTCAAAGATTTAGATGAATTGTTTGATCCCCCTTACTCAACGTTTGAGCCAACAATGGTTAAAAATAGTGCTTCTTCTCCCAATATTATCCCCGGTCTTCATGAGATAACATTTGACTCTAGGGTTATACCAAAATACAAGTTAGATGATGTATTAAATGAAGTGAAAAACGTTATTAAAAATGTTGAAGACAAAAATAAAAAGATAATTGAAGGTATAGAATATCCACAAATAGAATTGGAATTAATTGATAAGATGCAATCTCCAAGACCAACAAATCCTAATAATAAATTAGTTCTCGAAATAAAAAAGGCAATAAAAGAACTAAGAAATGTAGAAGCAAAAATTGGGGGTATAGGAGGCATTACATTTGCATCTATGTTAAGATCTTATGATTACGACGCAGTAGTTTGGTCTACAACAGATGATGTGGCACATCAACCAAATGAATACTCTGTATTAGAAAACTTGTTCAATGATGCAAAAGTTTTTGCATTATTGATGAATAGACTAAGATGAGATAATGATACGCTATGAGAAAGATGAATACTTAGAAAAAATTGTGAAATGTATTATTGATAGCCTAGAAATGAATTATATAGAAAAGTCTAATGTTTATGTTGTAAAAAGTCATAATTCTAAAACCAAAGCTATCGCTAGAATATACTCTGTACCATCAGCAATTAGATTTGCCTTAGGAATGGAACCAATTTATGTAATTGAATTCATAAGCGAAAAATTTGATAGACTATCATTTGAAGATAAAATTAAGGTTATAATCCACGAATTATTGCATATACCATCAAGCTTTACAGGAGGATTGAGACCTCATGGTAAAATTGTAAATAATAGAGCTGTAAATAACTTATTTAAAAAAATAGATTTGAAAAAATGTACATAATAAAAATGATTTATTTTATATTCTTTTTAAAAATACCTATAATACTAGAAATAAGAATTAGAAATGTTAGAATCAATAAAAACGAAAAGGAAAATGATATAGGAAACGTTGAAACTGAATTTGCACCAAAACCAAAGAAATAGTTCATACTAAAAGAAGATCCTGCATCACCAATAGAACTTAATGGCATGCCTAAAAGAGAATCCAATAACATACCTATAAAAAATATGGCTGATATTATTGCTTGAATAGGATATATTATATTCAATCTTTTTCCATAAATTAAGGGATTAATTAATATTAATATAATTGTATAAATTATTAATAAATAATAATGAATACTTGCAAATGATCTTAATGTTGAATCAAAAAAGATAAGGTATAATGAAATTAAAATGCTCAATATTGAAAAACTTGAAACTGCATACTTAACAGAATTTGCACTTTTGCTATAATATAACACTCCCCCTATTATAATAGCTAGAATTACCAAAACTGCAATAACATATACAAAATAATTTCCTTGCTTTGTTGTTGATGTAGTTGTTGTTGTAGTAACTGGGGTTGGTGTTGAGGTTGTAGTAGTAGTTGTTGAAGATGTTGAGGTTGTAGTAGTAGTTGTAGTAGTTGATATAGCAGGAGAAGAAACATATACTATTATACTTGTTGGTGAAGTTGTTGGATCATCACCAGTTGCAGAAACATTAAAAACATATTTGCCAGGTTTTGCATTATTTGATACTGATATAGTAAATGAGCCTGAAAAAGTTGGGTCCCCGCTTGAAGGATTAAATGTTATTGATATACCTGATACACTTGGAGATACCGCTATATCTGTCCCCCAAGTTGTACCACTACTTAAAACGAGTTGGAATTTTTCACTTACACTTTTACCAGGAGTAATATTAAATGTTGTTTGATTTATAATAAATTTCGATGTTCCACTAGCAGAAAAAGCGATTGGTATAGCCAATAATATTAGTGAGCAGCATATAAAAGCTATATAAAAATATTTATATTTTGACATTAAATCCCACCCTGATTTTTTAAGTTAACAAAAAATTATTTTTGTTTGTATATATATTTCATGAGAAAATTATTTTATTTATGTATAAAAAGCTAAATAGGGTTTAATATTAATATTTTTGTTTAAAGAAACCCAATATAATTTTTAAGTATAAATAATAAAAATTTATTAATATTATTTTATCATAATACTGTGTTTCTAATTTTTATGAAATTTTTAATTTATTTTTGTATATTTCTCCTTCTTTTATAACTAATAATATATTATCCTTATTTGTTATAACATTAATATCATCTAATGGATTACCATTAATTGCTATTATGTCAGCTATCTTCCCCTTCTCCAATGTACCAATACTTTTTTCCATTCCTGCCGCTATCGATGATATTTTAGTTGCAGAGATCAATGCCTCATCATTTTTCATACCAATTTTATCAACAAACAATTTTACTTCAATTGCATTATCTCCATGTTTCCCTAATCCTCCCGAAAAATCTGTTCCAGTTGCTAACTTAATTCCCATTTTATATGCCAATCTCGCATTATCAATATGAATTTCATATAACTCTTTAATTTTCTTCATTGCCCATTCCGGTACTCCCATTTCACTACCTTTATCTAATAAAGCATAATCTATGGCAAAAGTAGGAACCACTATGCTTCCAGCTTTTAAAACTTCATTAGCTGCTTCTTCATCCATCATATCACCATGAGCTATAACTTTGATTCCTGCTTTTGCAGAATTTATTATACCAATTTTACCCTCAGCATGTGCATGGACCCATTTGTTAACAGCATTTGCTTCATCAACTATTGCTTTTAATTCATTTAATGTAAATTGCCTATATTCGGGCCTATCTTTTTGTGATAAAACCCCTCCTGATGCCATTACCTTAATAAAATCAGCCCCTTCTCTAAATGCATATCTAGCAGCTTTTCTACACTCATCTTCTCCATCACAAATCAATGACATAAATGGGGTTAATTTCTTTGATGTCCTATAATCTACATATTCAACAGGGAAGTAATGAGTATCACCATGACCAAAAGTTTGAGATAAAACAGGTCCAGCACCTACAATTCTTGGTCCAACGATTGTTTTTTCATTAACTGCTTCTTTTAATTGAATTGCTAATATGCTACCTGCATCAACAATTGTTGTAAAACCAGCATTTAATAGTGATTCAAGATCTTTTATAGCTCTTGCAAAGAAAACACCAATAGGGGTAATCAAGTCTTCTTCTATTTTTCCACTTCTACTTCCTGTTAAATGCATATGAGCATCTATTAATCCTGGCATTACAAATTTTCCATTTAAATCAATTACATCATAATCATCAGGAAATTTAACTTCATTTGCTTTTCCTATATCTTCTATTATTCCATTATTTATTAATATATTTCCCTTATAAGGAGGCTTACCTGTTGAATCAAAAACCAGACAATTAGTTAAGGCTATCTTTCCCATTCTTATCCCTCCCATTGATATTGATATATACTTCTTTATATTCTTATCTACTATTAATCAATAAATCAATTTTAACAATTTTTTATTTTAATTCACAAGATGTTCTCTAAAAATAATAAGCCTTAAGTTTCTTAATATATTATTTCCTCTCATTTTTTCTTAATACTTTCATTATGTTATAAAGACTAATAAGACTATAAAAATCCAAAAGCCTAGAAAATTTAGCAATATTATAATTTAATAATTTCTTAATTTAATATAATTTCTTAATTTACCCACCTTTTTATATAGAAATAGCTTATTATTACAAATATAGCAGTTAAAACGACAGCAATTAGATAATATAAATTTACTATTGAATAGTAAAATGTAATTGCTAGAATAACTAAACCTATGATGCTTATTATTTTTCCTTTTACATTGGTTAGGGAAAAAGCAGAAATGGATAAAAATGCTAATGAAATTACATAATAAAGGGAATCAATTGCATAAGCATTTTCCATAGCATTATATGTTTGTTCAACTAAACTTCCTGAATTAAAAGACAACAAATAAAATAATATGATAATAATTGAGGAGAGTAATGTGCTTATAATTAATGCATTCTTAGGACTCTTGTATTTGTTTACTTCTTCAAATTTCTTTGGTAAAAGGTTTTCTTTACTCATTCCATAAATCATTCTTGCTGTTGCATTTAATGTTGCTAAATAACATCCAAAAACGCTAAACATTGTTAAAATAGAAAATATTATTAACCCAGGATTTCCTAAATATTTTTTCATTAAAATATAAACAGGATTTAATCCTGCTCCTTGGGCCTGAGCAATAAATGAACTAATAGAATTATAATTAAAACCAACATTTAATATAATGGCATAGGTAACTATGATATAAAGAAATCCCATAATAATTGTAGAAAACAAAGTACTAGTAGGAATAGCCTTATTTGGATCTTTTGATTCTTCTCCTAATTGTGTTGATACTTCAAAACCCATAAAATATGTTATTCCAAAAATCAATCCACCAGAAATAGCAGCCAATTCTCCTTTTAACGAATTGGTAAAAGTACCTTTTAACGTAAATGGGTATAAAGTTAAATTATGGATATTATAAAAAAAGGAAAATCCAACAAATAATAGCAAAATACCTATTTCAATTGTAGCGATAACAACTTCAGATTTAATGCTAGGCTTTATTCCGAAATATGCAATTATAAATGAGATAATTATAGGTATAGCTATAAGAACTAATGGATTCACTTTAATTCCTGTTGATGCTAATATCCCTTCATATCCTAAATAAGCAAATGCTATTGCTACTGATCCAACTCCTATTATACTGTAAAATATTGTATATATAATGCCATTAAAATAACCAGTAGGAGTACCCAAAACCTTAGATACATAATAGTAAAAACTTGCTGAATGTGAATACCTTTTCGATAATATAAATACTGAATAAACAATTGCTAAAACTCCTATTAATGTAATTAGCATTGCTAATGGTGATGAAGCATAAGATGTGCTTAATATGAGTGCTGTTCCACCAGCAATACTATACGTGGGTGCTTGACCACCTAGTGAATTAAAGAAATCTCCTATAATGCTTACTGCATCTTTTTGCAATTTATTTTCTTTTTTCATTATCCCCCCAAATTTTTCATAATTTTTTTAAGAAAAAATCTTTTGTTAAACGTTCAACAAAGTTCTTATCAATTTTTTAAGCTAAAACTTAAATATTAAAAAATTGATTTAAAAACTGGTGATTAAATGAAAATTTTAACTTGGAATGTTAACGGCTTGAGAAGTGTTTTATCAAAAGGCTTACCTAAGGAATTACTTAATTTTGATATAATAATGTTTCAAGAAATAAAAACAGATACAATACCAGATGAATTGCAAAATCTAGGGTATGAAATTTATATATATCCAGCAAAAAGAAAAGGTTATGCTGGAACATTAACAATGACAAAAATAAAGCCAAAAAATGTTTTATTTGGAATAGGGAATGAAGAATTCGATTCTGAAGGAAGAAATATAACATTAGAATTTGATGAATTTTACGTTATTAATTCATATTTTCCCAATGCTCAGCATGGTTTAACTAGATTAGATTACAAGCTTAGTTTTAACAGTCAAATGGAAAAATTCTTAAGTAGTCTAAAAAAACCTAAAATCATTTGCGGAGATTTTAATGTTGCCCATAAAGAAATTGATATAGCAAGACCAAAAGATAATGTTAACAATCCAGGCTTTACTCAACAGGAAAGGGATTGGATGACGCACTTTTTAGAATTAGGTTATATAGATGCGTTTAGAATATTTCATAAAGAACCCAATAGATATTCATGGTGGAGTTATAGATTCCATGCTAGAGAAAAGAACATAGGGTGGAGAATAGATTATTGTGTTGTTTCAAGTGATATTGTTAAAAGGGTTAAGGATTGCGATATCATGGATAAAATTATGGGTTCAGATCATGCTCCAGTATATTTAATTATTGAATAATATCATTGTAATTTTTTGCAACAAGTTCTCCTATTAAAACTCCATTACCAGCTGCTCCTCTTATTGTATTATGACCTAAAACATTAAATTTGATCCAATTTCTATTATCCTTCCTAATTCTTCCTACTACTATACTCATTCCATTTCCTTCATTTCTATCCAATCTTGGTTGTGGTCTATCTATTTCATTTCTAACAATTATAGGTTGAGATGGTTTAGTTGGCAAATTTAAATTCTTTATTTTATTTTCTTTAAATTCAATTAAACTCTTCTTAATCTCTTCAACACTAACATCATTATCAGTCTTTAAGAAAACGCTTTCTAAATGTCCTTCTAGTACATTAACTCTATGGACTGAAGCTGATACATAAAAACTTTCATTTGGTTTTATACTTTCATTTGATAATTCTCCAAGTATTTTTAAACTTTCATTCTCAATTTTTTCTTCTTCATGTTCAATATAAGGTATAATGTTATCTAGGATGGCCATTGATGAAACACCATTAATTCCAGCCCCAGATAAAGCCTGCATTGTTGATACAAAAACATGGCGCAAACCAAAGTTATCATAAATGGGTTTTAATGCCAAAGTTAAAATAGAAGTTGCACAATTAGGTACCTTAATTAATCTTCCCTTCCATCTATTAGCTTGTAATTTTAAGACATTTATGTGATCTGCATTAACTTCAGGATTTAAAAGAGGTACATCTTTATCCATCCTATTATTGCTCGCATGAGATATAACAACGTAACCTTGCTTTACTAGTTGAATATCGAAATCCTTTGAGATATCAGTAGGAAGTGATGTAAATACAATATCTGGTTTTAAGTTATTTATATTTTCAATATTTGTATCGTATACTATCATTTCTTCAACGTTTTCTGGCATTTTATTTTCTAGGCTCCATTTTACTACATCTTTATATTTCTTATTTGCCTTATCCTTTGATGCAGTAATGCCTATTAAATTAAACCATTGATGTTTTGATAGCATAGAGACAAGCCTTTGTCCCACTAATCCAGTTGACCCAACTACAACAACATTAAACTTCATAAATTATCACCTATCAATTCATCATGTAATAAATTAACAAAATTATGGAAATCATCAGTCTTAACATTTATATGCATTGAGGGTTTTTCTCCATTTTTATTTATCATAATGTCATTATGATTTCCATCAAATAAGTTATAAATCCTTTTTATTATAAAATCTTTATTCATTCCATAACCTATCAATCCTATTGATTTAATTTCATTTGCATGCTTTAATCCAAATAACTTCACATGCTCATTGTATAGTGGTTTGCTGTTTATTATAGTATTAAAATTGTCAAAAGTACCAATGTAAACATTAATTTTGCTATTAATTAAAGGATAAAATGTTTTATAATTAATACCCTTTACATTATATGTTGAAGCTTCTATTGCCTCTTCAAAATTCAATCTTTTTACTATTTTTACATTCTTAACTATCCTAGGATCGCTTGAATATATACCAGGCACGTCTGTTATTAAATAAAGGTTGTCTGCATTTATTAAATAAGATAGCACAGATGCAGTATAATCTGAACCTCCTCTACCCAATGTAGTTATGTAATTTTCATATGATCTACCTATAAATCCTTCTATTAAATAAATGTCTTCGTTTAAATGTAAATTGTTAGATGTTTTATCTAAATCAATAAATGCATCTCCATATCTATTATCTGTAATTATTATATCATCAGCATTCAAAGGAGTTGCATTTAAATCATTAATCTTGAGTGCATAAAATAAAATTAACTTGCTAATTTTTTCTCCATAAGATAATATTTTGTCTCTAATTTTTAAATCATGGTTTCTCCCATTCTTTGCTATATTTAATAATTCATTAATTAAACTATTAAATTTATATTTTAGTTCCTGATTGTCAAAATAAAATACCACATCTTGATATTTTTCAATAAATTTGTCTAAGGCATTTTTATTATTATTATCATAAAAATCTATTAAAAGATCAGTCATTCCTTTAAGGGCAGAAACAACTATAATTAATCTTTTGTTTTTTTCAACGAATTTCTTTATATACATAGAAACATCTATATAAGATTTAGGTGTTGACAAAATAGATCCTCCAATTTTTAAAACATCGTATTTCATAAGGGACACCTCAAAATTAAAGAACTAATCTTATCTAATTTCGAAAAAACTAAATCATAATCAAATAAAAGAACTACTATACGCCTATAATTTTTGTTTGGCGTTTCATCATCCCCACCTCTTATTTCCCACTAGTTTAACTAACGAGTATTTAAATTTTATTATATAAAATGTTAATGCTACTGTCAAATACAGTATTGATTTGAATTTAAAATTCTGAATAAATTAAATTAATTTGGGGATATAATGGAACTAGATTTAGAATATCCAGATTATGATAATAATATGACAATTTATGGACTTTCTTGCGGATTAGCAAAATTTTTTGATGTAAAAAGAAATTGTATGGTAAATCCTATTGCTTTTCAAGGAAATAAGCTTGTTTTTATATTTATTGATGGCTTAGGATGGGAATTATTTAATAGATTAAATATTGAAATAAAAGGAGAAGTTAATAAGATAAAAACTGTTTTTCCTTCAACGACATCCACTGTTACAACAACATTATTTACTGGACAAACGCCTGGGGAACATGGAGTATTAGGATATATAATGTTTAATAAAAAGCTAGGAGGGATAATAAATACTTTAAGATATAATTATGTTGGTGAACCAATTAATGATAGTATAAAACAATATATGGGATTTATTAAGGCATTCCCTGTTAAACCATGGATTCATGAAACAAATAAAAAGATATTAACTATTATACAAAATAGCATATCAAATACAGAATTTACAAATACTCTCCATAGAGATTTAAATAGGCCTGATATTTCATATTTAGTGGGTTATTTTAACTCAACTGATATGATAATAAATTTGATAAAATCTTTATCTAGCAATCAATATGATGGAATATTTGTGTATTATGATGCAGTTGACCATTTAGGCCATTCCTATGGTTATAACAACGAATTCCATGATTTTATATTATATGATGCAAAATATGTCTTGGAAAATTTAATTAATGTGGCTTATAAATTTAGAGATAAATATACATTTGTCTTATTTGCAGATCATGGGCAAATTACAGTTAAAAAAACAGTTGTATGGAATAATGATAAAGAATTACTAGATATGCTTGAAGTACCGCCTTATGGGGATTCGAGAGCTATATGGTTTAGATCAAGGTATAATATAAAGAAGTATCTGGAAGATAAATACAACTTGCTTGTTTTTGACAAAAATGAAATAATTGATTCAAAGCTTTTAGGAAAGGTTGAGAATGAAGTAATGAATAACTATATGGGTGACTATTTGGGTATATCAAAGGATAATGAAACCAAATATCTATATACATATAGAGAAAATGATCCGGGTTTAAATTTAAAGGGAAACCATAGTGGTTTAACTAAAGAAGAGATGTATGTTCCATTAATTATTATATAGTTTTTCCTTCTATATAACCATAAACTTCTATTATTAATATTATAAAGGAAAAGATAGCTAAGATTATCCAAGGGAAAATATATCCTAATTTTGTGGGAATTCCAGCAATTAGAGGACCTATTACATAACCTATTCCTATAGATGACTCAAAAATACCTGTTTTTGAAGTAAGATCTCTATGGAAGGTTCTAAATATATTAATTAAGGTTGCATAATAAACGAATCCCATCCCTAAACCTAAGATCGAGAATAATATAGAATTAAATATGTAACTATGATCAAAATATAAAATGAATAATGGAACACTCATTATTGTCCCACCTATTATTAATTTATTTGATGAAATTTTTTTAGCAAACAACCAGCTCAAAATAAAAGCTAATGTTTGCAAAATACCATATAATGTTCCTAATAATCCAGTATCTTCTTTATTGAAACCAAAGACTGGACCATAAACGCTATAAAAACTATAAAATATCGATGAATCAAATCCATATAATAACATTGGTAGAAATATGTTAAATAAAATTGAAAAATTACCCTCATATTTATTTATTTCTATTTCAATGCCTTGTTTAGATGAAATAATAAGCAAAGCACTTATCAAGCTAATTATTGATGAAAAAATTAATGGGTAAATATAATTATAAGATAGCAAATAGGCCACAGCATATGGAGCAATTGATGCCCCAACACTCCAGCCAAAGGTATACATAAGCAATGCTTCTTCTTTGCTTTTTCCACCCAGCTTTGATGATAAACTCTCAACAGCAGGCCAAACCATTGACATTGAAACTGCCTCAAAAGCTCTTCCTATAAGGAATTCGTAAGGTCTATCATAAAATTTATAGCTAATTATTACTAAAATGTACAAAATCATGCCTATTGAGGCCATCTTTTTTATTCCAAACTTATCAGATAATTTACCAAAAATTGAAGCTAAAATAAAGTATATTAAGCCGTAAATTGTCCCTAATAGGCCAATTATAAAAATTGAAGCTCCATAACTATGTGCTAAATATGGTACAACATATCTCATTGAAGTAAGGGGAATTTGAGCTGTTAATGATATCAAAAATATTATTAAATATGACAAGTAATTTTTTGATTTCATTAAATTCCCCATTTGAATAATTAGAAAACCAATTAAAATCTTTACTGTTTAAAAATATTTTTCATGATATTCATGGCATCTTCTAGCTTTGGCTGACCCTCTCCTGTTTGTATTTTATCATATACATATAGCAACTTAGACCCTAGCAAAGAAAATGCAACCCTCTCATACCAATTTGCTCCTAAAGGAATTGCTGTTGCATTTTCTATTACTTCTAAAAATTTAATTAAAATTGATTTATATCCTTTTATATTTCTTACAGCAAGTTTTGCAGTAAACAAATCATTATATTTTTTAAATTTCTCTAGAATTTCATTAAAAGATGGTAAGTTATTTAAATAATGAACTGATACGATCTTATTTTCATATGGCAAATCATATTTTTCCAAAAATCTTTGTTCTAAATCATAAATTATACCATAATCATATAATTTTTTATAGATCCTTATTTTAGTTTCTTCTTTAATTGGAAAAATACCTCCTTCATTAATATCTCTTATTGTTATAATTATTTTATCCTTAAATTTTAAGAAATTATCTATGTCATCAACGCTTAAATTTTTCTTATAATCTAATCTAATTTCAATTAAATCAGTTTTATTAACATATTCATCAATATTTCCATAAGGTAATGATAATACAATTAATGGCCTATTCAACTTTTATCTTACCCCCTAATTTTTCATATCTATCCCAATGTTTAGGATCACTTTTTCCTATGCATTCCGCGTTGTTTATTATTCCACCACTTAAGAATGAAATTGAAGCTGCCATCATTGCAACCCTGTGATCATTATTACAATCTATTTCAGCTTTATTTATTTTATTTGGTTTTATGTTTATTGTATTATCTTTTATTGAAACAATGCTTCCAAACTTTTCCATGACATCTTTAATTGATTTAATCCTATCGCTTTCCTTTATTTTAAGTCTATTAATTCCATCTAAAGTTACTTCAACCTTTACTCCTAAAGGCGCTAATGACATTGCCATATCTGGGGAATCATCCACATTTACTCTTAAATTTTCTAAGTTTTCGCTTTTTATAATCCAATTTCCATTATCTAATTTTGATTTAACTCCTATGTCAGATAAGATATCAACTATCTTATGGTCTCCAAAATAATTTGATGCTTTGTAAAGGTTATGGATAATTGTTAACCCCCCGGTTAACAATGAGGAAACTGCATAAAATGAAGAAAGTAAATAATCTCCAGGAAAAGAAGTTTCATAATCTTTCTTCAAGCATTTTTCAACAACAATTTCATTATCCTCATATTTAATTTTACAACCAATATCATTCAACAAATCCATGGTTAACATGATATAAGAAAATGATGGTACCCTACTTTTAAGCTTTATAACACCATAACCTTTATATGCAAATCCATACATTAATCCAGTAATATATTGAGAACTTTCCAATTCTGGAATTTCAATATAATCTTTAATTCCTTTGCTTGATAATTTTATGGGTAAAGAATTTCCATTTACCTCAGAATTTGTTATTTTTGCTAATTTAATAAGACCATCAAATGGCCTTTTCCTTAAAGTTTCATCTCCATCAATTATTGCATTACCTCCTAATGTTAATATTAATGAAGATAAAATTCTTGCAACTGTTGCTGAACCCCCAGCAAAAAATTTTTTATTTAGGTTTATAGAATATGGTTTCTTTAACTTATTTCCTTCATGATATACTCCCATTTCAATTATTGAATTATACGCAGCCTTTACATCATTTGATCCAGGAACCTCTTCTCTTAATGTTATATTATTCAATAAAGATCCAAAGAGAATTCTTATTGCAATGCTTTTTGATTTTGGAGCATCAATTTCACCGCTTATTTTTGAAGGTAAAATTATAACCTTCATTTTAACACCTCAGAAACAATAATCTTACCTTTATTACTTAGATAATCTAATATAGGCCCCTCTTCTCCTTCTTTAACTAAAGAAAAATATGCTGGTCCATTACCAGAAATTCCCGCTGTTAATGCCCCCTTTTCCATCATTAAATCTAAAATTTTTTTATCATATCCATTTATTTCTGACATAAGGTAACCATTTATTTTAATTCCTTCATATATGTTCCCATTAAACGCCTTTTCAAAAGCAATTTTAAATGATTTGCAATTTTCCCTCATTAAACTCAAGTTTAGGTCATGCCTTTTATCATTTATAAATATTATTACTTTTAAGTCATGACTTGGTTTTTCCAGTTTAAGTATCTTAAGATTTATATTATCAGTAAAGCTTATTTTTCCCTCATAACTTGCAACTGCATCATCAAATGCTCCAGTTATAGATAAGTTATAATTTTTTGTTATTATAGCTGATAATTTAGGAGGATAAACATCTCCAAGTTTATGACTTATTGACGAAATGATTGCAACAGAAACAGCGCTACTACTTTTCAATCCAACACCTTCAGGTATTTCAGAATATACCTCAAAGCTTGTTTTTATTTTATAATTTTTTATTAAATAATCTTCAATTGCATTGATTAAAGGCGAATTCCTGTTTCTTTTTCCTTCTTTCGCAAATGCTTTCAAGTTAATTGGCAATACTGCTCCTATGCCGCATGGAATTGCATTAACTATAGATACTCCTGCATATGCTATATGCATTTTTGCTTGTATTCTGACCACCTCTTTTCAATTATATCAGCCTGTTCTTTGCTCAATTTCCTTGGAATAATTCCTGAAAGCATATAATGGTCAATTAATGTTATTGCAACCATTGATTCTACTACAGAAACTCCTCTTATTGCAATACAAGGATCATGCCTTCCTATTATTGATAAGTTTGTTGGTTTAAGATCCCTTAAATCAATTGTTTTTTGTTCCTTTGCAATTGAACTAGTTGGCTTAAATGCCACCCTTAATATTATATCTTCACCGGTTGATATTCCACCTAATATTCCTCCTGATATGTTTTTTCTTAATCTAAATTTTTCATCATAATAAATTTCATCCATAACTTCGCTTCCTTTAAATTTATATGAATCGAAACCAATACCATATTCAAATCCAACAACGCCAGGAATAGATAATATCGATTTAGCAAGATCAGCTTTTAACTTATCAAAAACTGGTTCACCAAGAGATTTTGGGGGATTTTTTACAACTACTTCAACAATACCCCCTATACTATCTCCTTCTTTTCTTAATGTTTCAATTAACTTCATAAGTTCCCCTTCTTTATTCCTTATAGTTCTAACAGGACTATCTCTTGAGCATAGGATCTCATTAAACTCTGGAGTATTGTCTACATTAAAAGTTCCTGCCTTTTTTATATATCCTGCAACAATTGTGTCTGTTAATAATAATAATTTCTTAGCAATTGCTCCAGCAGCAACTCTAGAAACTGTCTCTCTCCCACTACTCCTACCCCCTCCTCTATAATCCCAATTTTCATATCCATACTTTTCTATATAGGTAATATCTGCATGTCCAGGTCTTGGTTTATATTTTATTTCTTCATAATGAATTGATTTTGGATCTTTATTCTCTATAATAATAGAAATTGGCATCCCAGTAGTTTTACCATTAAATATACCGCTTAAAATTATTGGATAATCTTCTTCTTTTCTTGTTGAAGTATAAATACCTCCAGGTCTTCTATATTTGAGCTCAAAGAATATATCATCTTCACTTATAATCAAACCAGATGGCAAGCCATCAATAACTACTCCTAATGCTTTACCATGACTTTCACCAAACGTTGTTATTTTAAAAATTCTTCCCAATGAGTTTCCTGAGATCTTTTTTCACCTCTTCATCGAATTTTATATTAAACCAAATTTCATCTGAAAGCAAGGCTTGTTCTATTAAAAAATTATAGCCATCAATAATTATTGGCGCTATTTCTTTTGGCTTCCTTAAATAAACTAAATCAATATAAATTTTAGTAGTATTTAAGTTTAAATCAATTGGTACTGTATTTACTATTAAATCAGATTTTACACTGCTTATATCTTTTATTAATTTAACATTAATATTACTTATTTTATTAAGTTCTCTTATTATATTTAATGCCCTTTCCTGAGTTCTATTAAATATGTATAGATTTTCAACATTTAATTCAATAATTGCATGTATTGCTGCTCTAGCAGCCCCTCCTGCTCCTAATACTAAGGCATTTTTAATCTCATAATTTGATAAAATGTTTTTAAAAGCCAAATAATCTGTATTATATCCAATATTTTCTTTTATTGTATTAACTGCCTTAATTTTTTCTACCTTATCTGATAATCCCCTTAGAAATTTTATTACATTTTCTTTATATGGCATTGTTATATTTAAACCATAATTTTGATTAATTATATCATTAATTTTTTTATCAAATTCTTCCCTTTTTATTTCATATAAGTTATATGAAGCGTCGATATCGTAATTTTTATAGATGTAGTTATGAATTAAAGGTGATGGGCTTTTACTTATGTTTTCTCCGACTAATCCCAATTTTAGCTTAGACATTTGACTATCGCCTTCTCTATTTTTTCGATTTCTATGGGGAAAAGTTGGTATTTACCAATATCAACAGGTAATGGTATTATAATCTTATTTCCAGTTCTCTTTTTGTCACTTTTTAATGAATTTAACGCATTGTTTAAATCAACTTCATTTTTATTAATTTTTATATCATATAAATTTATTATATTTTCAACATTTTCATAAATTTCATCACTTATTAATTTTAAGTCAACTCCTAATTTGGTTTCACAAATCATACCATATGAAATTGCAAATCCATGCATAATTTTTAATTTGCTACCAGATTCTATAGCATGACCTATTGTATGGCCAAAATTTAAAACGGTTCTCAAACCACTTGTTTCTTTTTCATCCCTTATCACAATTTTCATTTTGTCATCAATTGATTTTCTTATTATATATGATATAGATTCATCATCTAATTTTAAGATCTTTTCCTTATTATTTAATAAATAATAATAAAGATCCTTATCCATTATTATGGAATATTTTATAACTTCACCTAAACCATTTAATATTTCATCATATGGTAATGAATCCAAAAGAGATGTATCAATAATTATCATAGAAGGTTGATAAAATGTTCCTATAACATTTTTTATATTATGAAAATTTACGCCATTTTTACCTCCTATTGAGGCATCTACCATAGATAATAAAGTAGTTGGTATATTTATTAAATCGATTCCTCTCATGAAAATTGAGGCAACAAAACCTGATAAATCAGAAACAGTTCCTCCTCCAAATGAAATTATTGCATCTTTTCTTGTGAACTCTTTGCTCACCATTTGTTTTATTATATCTAGAGCAACTTCAATATCCTTTGCCTTTTCTCTATCTGGTACTTTATAAATTTCAAAATGTGTAATGTTTGATATAAGTGATTTAATTTTATCATTTATAGTATCTTGATAAATTATAAAGTATTTTTTATTATTATCTATCTTAAGACTATTTAATAAATTTTTACCTACTATTATATTAACTTCCTTATCATTTAATTTATAAATCATTGAATCACCGCAATTTTTCTAAGGTCTTCCATTAATTGCTTAAACATTTCAAATGTTAGTTGTTGAGGTCCATCCGATAATGCTTTATCAGGTTCAGGATGGACTTCAATCATAAGGCCATCTGATCCAACGGCTATACCAGCTTTTGCTAATGGAGGAACATAAATTCTTTTACCAGCTGCATGACTTGGATCAACTATTACTGGTAAATGAGTTAAATTCTTTAAAACTGGTACTGCTGCTATATCTAAAGTAAATCTTGTTGAGGATTCAAAAGTCCTAATTCCCCTTTCTACCAATACTACCTGATCATTTCCTCCTGCTAATATATACTCAGCCGATTGCAACAGCTCGTCTATTGTATTACCAAAACCTCTCTTTAAAAACACAGGCTTATCTATTTTACCTAATTCTTTTAATAATGGAAAGTTTTGCATATTTCTTGCTCCAACTTGCAGGGCATCAGCATATGCTGCAACAAGTCTTACTGTATTTACATCCATAACTTCTGTAACAAAGGGAATCTTTGCTTCTTCAGAAGCTTCTCTCAATAGTTTTAATCCTTCTTCACCTAAACCTTGAAAGCTATAAGGAGACGTTCTAGGTTTAAAAGCTCCCCCTCTTAAAATTTTCGCACCATTTTCTTTTACAAATAATGCAGTCTTAATTATTTGTTCTCTATTCTCTACTGCGCAAGGACCAGCAATTATAACTGGCTTATCTCCTATAATTACATTACCTACTTTAACTAAGGTTTTTTCCTTATAATTTTTGCTAACTAATTTATAACTCATCATAAATCACCTTCAATCTTTCCTCAATATTTTTAGGTGTTAATTTAAAAAACTCAATTAATTCCAAATAATTTCTTGCTGAGGTTCCAAACGAATCCTCTATTCCTATTTTAACAACTTTTCTAGG
Source organism: Caldisphaera lagunensis DSM 15908 (assembly GCF_000317795.1). NCBI lineage: Archaea > Thermoproteati > Thermoproteota > Thermoprotei > Acidilobales > Acidilobaceae > Caldisphaera > Caldisphaera lagunensis. The sequence continues at coordinate 102,789 of NC_019791.1, read as the reverse complement.
AAGTCTAGAAGATAAAAATGATGAAATCATATCCCCCACTCCTCCATTTACATTGTGCTCTTCAATAATTGCTATTAAATTAGATTTGTAAGCCAATTTTATCACGTTTTGTTCATCAAAGGGCTTTATTGAATATAAATCAATTAATGATGAACTAAATCCTTTTTTCCTTAATAAATTTACCACTTCTCTTGATATTTCTACCATTGGACCATAGGATATTATTAAAATATCATCCCCCTCAATTAATGTTTTAGATTTCCCAATCTTGAATTCTTCTTGATCATCATATATTTTGGGGGAATTATCCCTACCAATTCTCATGTAAACAGGACCTATATGATCAACCATTTCATAAACAAGTTTTTCTGTAGAAACAATATCTGAAGGTGCTACAACAGTGAAATTAGGTAAAATCCTGATCAAAGATATATCTTCCAATGCTTGATGTGATGATCCGTCTAAAAAGTCTGATAAGCCAGAATGAGTGCCAATTATTTTCACGTTTAATTTATCTCTTGCTATTGTATTTCTTATTTGCTCCCATGCTCTCATTAAAAACATTGAAAATGCAACCGCAATAGGTATTTTTCCTCCTAAGGCTAAACCAGCTGAAAATCCTATCAAATCTTGTTCGCTTATGCCAACAGAAACAAATCTATTGGGAAATTTTTCTGCAAAATATTTTGTATACGTTGATTTAGATACATCAGAATCAACTACAACAACTTCCTTTTTCTTTTCCCCAATTTTGACTAATGCTTTACCTAATGATTCTCTATAGCTATAATTCAAGTTCATTTTAACCACTTTTCACAATTAAAGCCCTTGGCAATCCTTTTATTTCAGAAACGAGATCTAATGCTATCATTAATTCTTTTATATCGTTCTTAACTTCTACAGTATACCAACCAAATGCTTCAAATTTTTTCTTAATGGATTCTTTTATTTTTATTTCTTCAGTGGGTCCGGATAGTTGAAATCCGTTCCTATCAACTATTGCTAAAATATTGTCTATTTTTAAGGAATAAGATGTTGATATTGATTCCCATATTTGTCCCTCATCTAATTCTCCATCTCCTAATATAACAGCAATTTCCTTATTTTCATTGTTTAATTTTGCAGCATATGCGATTCCATTTGCTATAGACAAACCTTGGCCTAATGAACCCGTTGAAAACAATATACCAGGTATCTTTCCACCTTCAGGATGAGATTGCAAACGGGAATTTGGCGTTGCGAATGTATCTAGTTCATCATAGTCTATTTCTTTATTTAAAGCTAGCAATGTATATAATGCAGGTGATGCATGTCCCTTGCTTAGTATTATAGATCTTGAAATGCCTAGACCAATACCTTTTGGAATCCAATAATCATATAATGTAATCAATATATTTAATACTGATCTTGAAGAGTCTCCATGATAATTATTGATTTTTTTGAGGAAATCATTCAAGAACTCATTAGCCAAAGTTTTTTTCTCAACAATTTTTTCATATACATTCTCAGGATTTAACACAAAGGAAGGAACCTTATTTAATATTGGCTGGGCATCATGCCCTCGCCCCATTGGAACCCCATCAACTCCACCTCAACATTTCTTTGTATATTCCCACTATTTAAATTTTACTATATTTATTATTATATATTATTAAAACAATAAAATATTAAGAAAAATTTAAATATTAGTCTTTAATCTAAAAAAGTTCAGGTGGTCTTTGTGCGCCAATGGTAGGTAATGAGGAATCCCTTCCTGAGTTTTGGTATAATATTATACCTGATCTTCCTGTACCCTTGTCTCCTCCTAGGGATCCCCCTGATGGAGAATTCTCAAGGATAGATCTGTTAAATGAAATATTACCAAAAGAAATACTTAGACAACAGTTTACAATAGAAAGATACATAAAAATTCCAGATGAACTTAGAGAAAAATACATTCTAATAGGGAGACCCACTCCATTAATTAGAGCAAAAGGATTAGAAAATGCATTGAATACTCCAGCAAAGATTTATTTTAAATACGAAGGTGCAACACCAACAGGATCTCATAAAATAAACACAGCATTAGCTCAATCTTATTTTGCCTTAAACGAAGGAATTGATCATGTGGTAACTGAAACAGGTGCTGGACAATGGGGAACAGCGGTATCTTTTTCTGCATCTTTATTTAACATGAAATCAACAATATTTATGGTAAAGGTTAGCTATGAGCAAAAGCCAATGAGAAAGATTTTGATGAATCTTTATGGAGGAAATGTATATGCAAGCCCTTCAAATTTAACTGAATACGGATTAAACATATTGAAAGAAAATCCAAATCATCCAGGGTCTTTAGGAATTGCTATGAGTGAAGCCATTGAATATGCCTTAAAAAATAAACTAAGATATCTTGTTGGAAGCGTATTAGATGTTGCAATATTACATCAAAGCATTATAGGATTAGAAACAATGAAACAATTGGAAATGATTGGGGAAAATGCTGACATATTAATTGGTTGCGTAGGTGGTGGAAGCAATTTTGGAGGTTTTTCATACCCATTTATTGGTAACAAAATAGGAGAAGAATACATAGCAGTTGGTAGTGAAGAAATACCAAAGTTCAGTAAAGGAGAATACAAATATGATTTTGCTGATTCAGCAGGACTACTTCCCTTGGTTAAGATGATAACGTTAGGCCATAATTACGTGCCTCCGCCAATTTATTCGGGAGGACTAAGATATCATGGTGTTGCACCAACATTAAGTATATTAATTAAGGAAAATTTAGTTAAGTGGAAGGAATATAACGAAAAAGAGATTTTTGATGCTGCTAAACTTTTCATAAAAGCCCAAGGAATCGTTCCAGCACCTGAATCTGCACATGCAATTAGGGCAGTTATTGAGAAAGCATTAGAATTAAAGAAAAACAATGAAAAGAAAACAATAGTATTTAATTTAAGTGGTCATGGTCTATTGGATCTAACAAACTATGATTCTATGTCAAAGAGGCTGATATAATGAAATACCTAGTTTGCTACATGACTTTAGGATATCCAAATTCAGATACTTTTCTAGAATTTATTGATAAATCCCAAAATTTGGGTTGCGACATATTAGAAATAGGTATACCCACAAACAACGCTAAATATGATGGCCCAACAATAAAATCAAGCTATAAAAAAGTTAATAAAATAAACATAGAAAATGAATTTAAAAATTTAAGCCATATTATAAGAAAACCAACACTTGCCTTAACATATTTGGAAGACCACGAAAATGATTTAGAAAATTTCTTAAAAATGATGAAGAAATATAATTTTGCAGGAGTATTAATGCCTGATTTAATAATAGATTACATAGGGGAATACAAAAAATACCATGAATTCGTTAAAAGAAATGAATTAAACGATGTAATATTTGTTTCCCCAACAGTACCAGATAAGATTTTAAAAGAAGTTTCTGAATATAGTGACCTTTTCCTATATTATGGAATAAGACCTACAACAGGTATTCCAATACCAATATCTCCAGACATTTTAGTAAAAAGAGTAAGACCTTTGGTTAGCAACAAACTAATTGTTGGCTTTGGTTTATCTAATGAAGATATAAATAGCGTCATTAAAGCTGGAGCTGATGGAATCGCGATTGGAACAGCTTTTATAAAGAAAATTGATTCAGAAGGATTAGATTCTTCATTAAACCTTGTTAAAGAGTTAAGGGGGATCCTTGATGAAACCTAATGAATACTTAAAGCTAATTGCTGAGAGAAAAAATTTAACACAAGAAGAAGCGGAAGAATTAGCAAATATGTTATTAGATAAAAACATTGATGAGTCATTAGCTTCAGCAATACTAATTTCATTAAAAATGAAAGGTGAAACTTCTGATGAAATCGTTGGTTTTGTTAGATCATTAAGGAAGCATGCTTTAGGCTTTGATTATAGAGATGCTATTGATATTGTAGGAACTGGGGGAGATGGATTAAATACAATAAATGTAAGCACAATTTCATCAATTTTAATTAGTAATAAATACAAGGTTGCAAAACATGGCAATAGAGCTTCATCAAGTTTAAGCGGTAGTGCTGATTTCTTAGAAACAGTAGGTTACAATATTAATATTGATGTAAACAAAGCTAAGGAATTGCTTGAGAAGACAAATTTCGTCTTCTTATTTGCTCAAGCATATCATTTAAGCATGAAAAATGTAGCTGGAATAAGAAAGAAACTAGGAATTAGGACAATATTTAATTTAATAGGACCATTATCTAATCCTTTTAATGTTGATACTATTTTAATAGGAGTTTATCCCTATAATTATATAGATGTTTTAGCAGATGCTGTTAAGGAGTTAAAGTATAAGAGAGCAATATTAGTTTCAGGCGAACCAGGATTAGATGAAGTTTCTCCTATGGGAAAAACTACAGTTATTGAGATTAAAAATGATAAAGAAGATAGATACCAATTATCACCAGAAGATTTTAAAATAGAAAGGTTTAACATAAATAAGGTTTCAGTTAATAATCCAGAAGAATCAGCAATTAGGGCTATAAGAGCATCTATAGGAAAAGATGAATTTGCAGAAAAGTTCATTAGAATAAATACTTCTATGGGATTATACTTAATAAATGAAGTAGACTCCTTATATGAAGGCTATGAAGTTTCTGGAGAACTATTGAGTAAATTACCACAAAGACTTATTGATTTAGTTTCAATTAATGGAAATCAAGACAAATTGAAAAATATTTTGGTGAGAGCCTATGACTAAATTAAAGATCTGTGGAGTGAAATATTTAGAAGACGTTGAATTTCTCAATGAATTAAAAGTTGACTATATAGGAATGATCAATGAGCCAAATACTCCTAGGTATGTTGATTTAGAAAAGATCAGAAAAGCTATTAATATATCAAAAATACCAATAGTATTAGTAAAATCGAGTATTAATATTGATGAAATAGAAAAAATTCCTAATGAATACATTCAAATACATAGAGTATTAAAAGATGAGGAACTTGAGATGCTATCAACAATAGAAAACAAAAAAGTTATTTTATATGTACCCGCGAGGCTAGACTACATAAATTATCTTAAAAAGGCTATTAAATATACAAAGTTCGTATTAATTGACTCCTTTGATAAGACAATTTCCAACATTAATATCTTGAAAACAATGTTAGAAGAATATAAAGAAGCAGGAATTGCTGGAGGAATTAACATAAACAACATTTATGATTATGTTAAACTAGAACCTGGATTTATTGATATATCAAGAGGAGTTGAAGAGACAACTGGTAAAAAAAGTAAAGAAAAGGTTGAATTTGTTTTAAAGGTGATAAAAAATGAATTATAAAAGCTTAGAAAATATGATGAGATTTATTAATAACGAAAATGATTTCTTTGCAATTTTAGAGGATTCAAATAAAAGAGAAATAAGGATCTATTATGGTAAAAAATCTTATTTTATAGGAAACGATAAAAACTTCTTAAATAATTTAGAAGAATTTAATAGAGGAAATGAATATGCAATAGGATATATTTCTTATGATTCTGTGAAATTATGGGAAAAAGTAAAAGATATTAATGAAGAAGCAGAAAAATGGCCCTATGCAGAATTTTTTATACCTGAAAACCAAATAATCATTAATGATATTAATAATGAATTTAGGAAAGAAATTAATTCAGAAAATGTTTCAACAAAATTTTACGATCAATCACTTGATAAGGAATTATATGAGCAAGGGGTAAGGAAAATATTAGATTATATACATAAAGGTTATGCATTTCAAGTTGTACTATCAAGGTTTTATAGGTATTTATTACATGGTGATCCTATCGAAATTTACATAAAGTTAAGAAAAATAAGTCCTTCACCATATAATTTTTACATAAAGTTTCACGATAGGATTCTAATCGGATCAAGCCCTGAGCTCTTGTTTAAATATGACAATAATGTAAAAACATATCCTATAGCAGGAACAAGACCAAGAGGTAAAAGTGAAGAAGAGGATAAAAAATTAGAATTTGAGTTATTAAATTCTGAAAAAGATAGAGCTGAACATTTAATGCTGCTGGATTTAGCAAGAAATGATTTAGGTAAAATATCAATACCAGGATCTGTTGAAGTTTTAAAATCATTCTATATAGAAAAATATAGCCACGTACAACATATTGTTTCAGAAGTTGTAGGCAAATTAGATAAAAGAAAGGGATTAAAAGATATAATTAAGGCAATGTTTCCTGCAGGTACAGTTTCTGGGGCACCAAAGGTTTTTGCAATGAATTTGATAGAAGATTTAGAAAGATATAAAAGAGGGCCTTATGCTGGTATTGTTGGATATTATAATAAAAATGAAGGAGAATTTGCTATTACCATTAGGACTGCTCTAATAAATAAAGAGATTATGAGAATTCAAGCAGGTGCTGGAATAGTTTATGATTCTATACCAGAAAACGAATTTTTTGAAACAGAGTACAAATTAATGGCATTAAAAGAAGCAATAGGTGATAAATAATGGATCTAACGCTTATTATTGATAATTATGATAGCTTTGTTTATAATATTTACCAATATGTTGCAGAATTGGGGAGCAGACCAATAGTTTTAAGGAATGATGAAATAAAATTAGAAAGCATAGAAAAAATTAATCCAGATAGAATAATTATATCCCCAGGCCCAGGTAGTCCTTTAATAAAGGAAGACATTGGTATATCTGATGATATAATTAGAGAATTCGGAAATAAAATACCAATTTTGGGTGTTTGTTTAGGCCACCAAATTATTGGCTATGTTTTTAATTCTATAATAAGAAATGCGAGGAAAATTTATCATGGAAAGATAAGCAAAATAAATATAATAAACAATGATTCCCAAATATTTAAAGGAATTCCTAAAGAAATATATGGAACAAGATATCATAGCTTGGTAATAGATGAAGTTAAGAAACCATTAATAATTGATGCGATTTCTGATGAAGATAAGGAGATAATGGCAATACATCATGAAAAGTACCCAATATTTGGGGTTCAATTCCATCCAGAAAGCATTGGAACAGCTTATGGGAAACAAATAATAAAGAACTTCTTGGAGGTGAAATAATGAATTGGCTAGAAGAAGTAATTGAAAATTCAAAGAATAGAATAAAAGTTAAAAATGAAAGGAAGAAGAAAATAAATTCTTTGAAAGAATCGCTTATAAATTTACAACAAAAAGGGGTAACACCAATAATAGCTGAATATAAAAGAAAATCTCCTTCGGGATTTATTTCTGATAAAGATTATCATAATTACATAAATTTTTTAGAAAATTACGTTGCAGGCTTTAGTGTTTTAACGGAAGAAAAATATTTTGGAGGCTCTTATGAAATTTTGGAATCTATTTCAGAGATTACAAACAAGCCCATATTAATGAAGGATTTTATTGTAACAAAAGACCAAATAGATAATGCTTTTAGAATTGGGGCTGATGCAATTTTATTAATTGCTTCGATTTTAAATGAAGATCTATTAGATCAATTAATTAACTATGCAAGATCTTATAGACTAGAAACATTAGTTGAAATACATACATATGAAGAATTTGAAAAAATAAAGAGCTTTAAGTTTGATCTATTGGGAATAAATTCTAGAAACTTATTTACCTTAAATGTCAGTTTAGATAATACAATAAAGTTGCTGAGAAACATAAAGGGAGATTATATAAAAATAGCAGAAAGTGGAATTAAAAGTAAAGAAGATATTTTGAAATTAAAAGACAATGGAGCTAATGGATTTTTAATTGGAACTACTTTAATGAAAAATCCTCTTATTATAAGAGAATTATTATGATTCATTAAACAAGTTTACATTTTAAAATCTATCAATACCTTTATAATTATAAAAATAAAATTGATCTATAGGCTTAAAATTTATGAGATAATATATAATTCAAGCCCAATAATGCTTATTAAGAAATAATAAAATAAAAGTTAAAATTGTTTTTATTGTTTTTCATAGTATTTATTATCTAATTAAGTTATAATTCATATAAACCATGTATTGAGATTATTTCATCGTATTTGTTAATTAAATCAAGCTCTTTTCTTTCCACATACAGTTTATAATATTGTTTAGAAACAACATCATAAATTTCATCTCCTGTATGATATGCTAGGCTGTTTAGCAAAATACTTGCTAATATATGTCCTTGCTGTCTTAAGAAATCCTTTGAATTGAATTCAGCTTCTGTTGGAGATAATGAGGAAAACCATTTCATTATCTCATTAGTTTTATCATATAATTTTTTGCTAAATTCTTTATCGTATGTCTCATTTACAAGGCTCTTTAGATCTTCTAAATAAACTTCATGTGCTCTTTTCTTTACCATACTTTCTAGCATATCTAATGCCTGTATATTACTAGTCCCTTCCCAAATAGGTGTAATTAACGCCTCTCTATGCCACCTTTCTATTGGATATTCAGTTAAGAAACCAATTCCTCCAAATGCTTCCATAGCTAATTGTGTTACCTTAGCTGATAATTCTGCAGTTACATTCTTAGCAATATGTGTTAAAAATCTAGCGTAGTGATATTCCTTTGTATAAGGAGGTCTTGAATTTATTGAATTTTGGAACTCATTTATTGCTTTATAAGCTAAGGCTAAGCCTCCTTCTATTGATACTTCCATATCAATTAGATCTCTAATCATCAATGGATGCTCAATTATTTTCTTTCCAAAAGCTTTTCTATCTTTTGAAAATCCTAGAGCCTCAAAATATGCCTTCCTAGCTGTTCCCATTGCACCAATTGCATTAGCTAACCTTGATACTGTTAAATCCTCCATTATGTAATAAATTCCTTCATTCTCTTTTCCCACTAATTCCGCTTCAGAATTTATTAATTCAACCTCCCCAGTAGGAACAGAATTTGTCCCACTCTTGTATTTTAGTCTTCTAATATAATAATTCAGTTCTCCTTTGGTATTATATCTTGGCAATAAATATAATGCTAATCCTTTAGCACCTTCTTTTCCATTTTCAGGCCTTGCAGAAACTAAAGATACATCAGCAATACCAGCACCACTTGAGAAATACTTATAACCATTTAGCAGATATGTATTTTCTTTAATCTTTTTTGCTACAGTCGTGTTTGCTCCTAAATCACTTCCTCCTTGCGTTTCAGTAAACCATGTAGCACCTAATTCCAAATCTTTATCTAAACCAACTAATTTTTTATATCTATTCCTTAATTCTCCATCGGCATATTTATTTAATGCATAAGCTGTTTGTATTGTTATTGTTAATATACATGATAATCCAGGATCACCAATCAAATAAATGCCTGCATAATGATCATGCCAAGTCCCATTATCAAATGGATATCTGTTTACACCATATTTCATAATTAGTTCATTAACAATAAACCTTTCATAGGGATCAATCCATGTATAATCAACCCTTTCTCCATTTGTCCCCCAATAAATTAATCTTGGCAGACTTTCCAAGTCAACTCTATATGTGGATTCATAAACTTCTTTTCCAACAAATTTTCCTAATTCAGTAAAATCATTTCTTGATTTAGTATAAATTTTAAGCAAATCCTTCAAAGGTTTATCTAGAGTATAATGATTTAAACCATAAGCATAAGATATATTTTCTAAACCCCTTAATGGCATATTCCCACACCATTTTTACTATTATATTTCTGGCTTAATTATCTTTTCAATGAATCATTTATTATAATTTTTTAGGATTTCCTTTAAATTCTTCTTATCTATTTTACCTGTTCCAGTTAATGGTATATCATTTACTATAATAATATCATCTGGCAACCAGAATTTGCTCAATTTACCTTCATTTACATATTTTCTTAAATGTTCATATATTAACTCTTTTGCATTTTGAGTTTCTTTAGATAATTTTACAACAGCTATTGGCCTTTCTCCCCACTTTTCATCCTTTTTCGCAATGACAGCAACTAAAGAAATAAATGGTAATTCCGAAATAGATGCTTCCAAAACGCTTGATGGTATCCATTCTCCTCCGCTCTTTATTATATCCTTTACCCTATCTAATACAATTAACCCTCCATCTTCTGCTATATATCCAATATCCCCTGTTTTAAACCAGCCATCAGGCGTAAAAGATTCCATAGTTTTTTCTTTGTCATTGTAATATCCATTAGGCATCCATGGAGCTCTAAACCATATTTCTCCCGGTTGATTTTGTGATTTAGAATCTATATAAAATTCGGCCATAGGAACGGGATGAGTGACTTTATGATAATCTAATATACCATTCTTTACATGTTTTGTTTCTATTGTTATTGAGGCAGCTAACATATCAGTTCCTCCATAGATTGCAGAAAAATGAATATCAAGGTCTTTCATTTTCTTTACTAATCCATCTGGTATTGGACTACCACCTATCAAAACCTTTAGTCCTCTTTTACTTAATCCGGTATCTAAAAGCATTTGCATCATTGTTGGAACAACGCTTATCCAGGTTACATTTTCTTTCTCAATAATTTCTATTGCGATTTTGGGATCGAATTTTCCTCCATATATCAATTTAGCTCCAATCAATGGAGCTATAATTAAAGATCCCCAAGATAATATATGATAAATTGGTATCTGTGGAAACATAACATCGTTTTGGCTTAGTTTGGCTGGCGCATTATAATACGTTAATTGATTTAATATAGATAATGCACCGTTTATCATTTTTTCTTGATTATATAGAACAGCTTTTGGTAATCCAGTAGTACCGCTTGTAAATAAAATTATTGCATCATCATTTTTATTGCTTACCGGTTTCCCCTCTCCAAGATTAAACTTTAATTCATTAAAAGATACTGTCTCAATATTTATTTTTGATTTAACCAAATCAGCTAATTCTTTAAATATATTTTCATATATGAAATACCTAGAACTTGATTTATTTAAAGTATATATCAATTGATCTGGGGGCAATCTAATATTTATTGGATAAGCGATACCCCCTATTGTAGTTATCGCATAAATTAACTCAAAAAATTTTATGTTGTTTAAGCCAATAATAGATACAACGTCTCCTCTTTTTATTCCTAATGACTTTAAATATGTTATTAAATTCAAAGTTTCTTTATATGTTTCTTTATATGTTTTCCTTCCATTAACATCTATAATTTCTTGATCAGGAAATAATTGGGATGCTCTTCTCAATATATACTCAAAGGTGTACAACAATCCCACCTTAAAATATTATTGTATCCAAAGAAATAAATACTTTACTCAATATTACATATTTATATATCAAATGATTATGATTAAATATTATGTGATAAACATCATAAAATTATTTTAAAAATTTTCTTTTTTTTTAAAAAATTCATTTTTATAATTAATTACTTTATGTTCCCGCAAGATCTAAAAAAGAAATAAAAGAGTTTGTTATAAGCTATTTACAATTTCTACAACCTTATCATAATCTGGCTCTTTACCTGGATGATCTGAAACCCATTTATATGCAAGTTTTCCTTTTTTATCGAAAATAAATACAGCCCTTTTTGATGCTTCCTTTAATTTAGGTAATCCTATCATACTTAAATCCTCATGATAAACATTGTATAATTTTATGACTTCCCTATTATAATCGCTTAACAAATCGAAGTTTAATTTATTCTCAGCCTTAAATTTAGCTAAAGAGAAAGGACTATCAACACTGATTCCAAATACAACAGCATTTGCCTTATTTAACAATGACATTTTATCCCTAAATGTACATAACTCTTTTGTACAAACACTTGTAAAAGCTCCTGGGAAAAATAATAAAACAACAGGCTTTCCTTGATTTATGTAATCGCTTAGTTTTACTTCTTTTAAATCTGTATTATACAGAGAGAAATCAAGAAAATTTTCTCCCAAATTCAATTCTGCCATTATTATCACCAATTTATTTAATCTATGGAAAATAATAAGAAAAAATATATATTTTTATATTTTATTTTAAAATTAATTTAATCCATAATGTTGATATATACAATAACACAGAAATTTCTATAGCCAAGATACCATATAGTTCGGTTTCAGCAGTAGAGGAGAATGGAATAAAATATGAAAATATCCATGCCAATATGGGAAATATTGTCAAAAATAGACCCCTATTTCTATAAATTTTAATAAGAGAAATTCCTAGGATAAAGATGGAAATAGATGCTAAAATAAAAAACCATAATGAAACGAAAATATGAGGATATGTGCCTTCATGATAAATTCCTATTAAAATGAGAAATATTCCAGATAAAGAAAAATATGAACCGCCTATTGCCTCTATCACGTTTCTTGAATAAAAAGCTATAAAAATGCTAAAAATGAATATTAGTGAACCTGTTATAATCATACCAACATTATAAATAAAAGGAAACATTGGAGGTGGGTGACCATTTATATAAGAACCACCTCCTAGATCGCTAAATGCATTTTTATTAATCTTAAACCATGGGTTAAATGAAATAGAAGTAAAAATAGTAACCCATGAAGATAGGATGGCCAATATTGAAAATAAAATAATTAATTTTTTTATTGTTCTTTTATTCATATTATCCCCAATAATATTAATTATTTTTTATCCTTTTATATTTATTCTAATAAAAATTTTATTTAATTTTTAATGTAAATACTAGTATTTAAAAATTTTGTATCCATAGCTTTATTGGGATAAGCATGCCTATATGCCCAATTTGTAGGATCGAAAGCCGTTCGTGGGATGAAATATCTGATCATATTTATTTTATGGCAAATGAAAAGAGTGATCCAGATCACATAATGTGGTTAAATAGATTTGTAAGCAAAAATAAATTAAGCAAGGAAGAATTATCCAATAGGTTAAGGAATTATTTTGATGAACCAAAATCACTTCCTGAATGGATTAGATATAGGTTTATAGAAAAATTTTATGGAAAAAATCCTCACCTTTTTATGATATTAATGCAAAATCCTACTAGAGGATTACTATTAGGATATGTAATTGAACACAGACATTTCTTGCAAAATTGGGTTAAGGTTTTATCTAAGATAATTTATAATACAGATAAAGAAGATGTGATTAGATATGAACTAGAAAACATAGCAACAGAATACATAGGATATAATGGAAAGCCTTCCCATTATGAATTACTAATAAAAATGGGTGAAAGCCTAGGACTTTCGAGGGAGAAGATACTTTCATATGAACCATTGCCTTCAACAAAAGAAGCGATATCGACGTGGAGAAATATAGCAGAAACAAGACCATGGGTAGAAACAATGGCTGCAATGCATAGCTTGGAACTAGCTGCTGATAAAACAAATTTGAAATATGGGGCAAAAATACATTATTTTAACCCAAATATCTTATCATCAAATCAATATAATGAACATGTAAAGAACTTTTTAAGAGAAGGTTATGAAGCTGATGAAGGCCATGCTGGAGAAGCTTTAAGACTTATTGATAATTATTCTCAGGATTATTTAACAAAGATTAACATAAAAGTAACATTATTAAAATCTTGGGATGCCTTAGACAAATATTTGTATGCAAGAATTCAAAGGGCCATGGAATTTGAACCTGAATTATTTGAGGTGATAAGAAGTGAAAGTTATAGTTAATGGTAAAGAAGCTGGTACAAAAGAAACAGGTTGTGCATTATGTGGAGGTACATGGGGAGACTATTATGAAACAGTTGAAGGAGAAAAATTATTTTTCTGTTGTAATATTTGTGCAAAGGCATTTATAAACATAATAAATGAGGCGAAAAAGAGGTTTAATTTAAACAAAATAGACTACATTGAGTTAAGAGGAAATTTTTATAGAGGTAGAAATATTGAGGTAAAAAATGGGGAAAATTCTCATAAGTTTTATATTAAGTTATCAGATGATGGAGATATAACTGAATTTAAAGAAATTGATTAAGAACATTATCATTGTTAACCGGGGAGTTAACAATTAAAAATTAATTTGACAAAATAATGCAAGCAAGAACTCTTTAATTTATTTTGAAATAATAGCATACCTGTTAAACAAACCTTCTCTTTCTTCTATTATATTAAACTTATTTATAAGATCCCTCCATTCATTTTTTGGAATAGCTGTTGGACCTTTAGATATTTTCTCTACAGAAATAAATGCAATACCTTTCTCTTTTAATATTCTATTAATTTCTTCAATGGCCCCCTTATGATTTACCATACAACATAAAACCCCATTAGAAAAAGCAAAGTCGATCGTATTAGATTCTATAAATTTTATATTATCTGCTGATGCTAATTCAACAATAACGTTTTTTAAATTCAATTTATTTATTTTTTTCTTTAAAACTTGAACCATTTTGGGATCGGAATCACTTGCATATACCTTACCTTTTTCTCCAACTAACTTAGCTAATTCTATAGTATAAACTCCTGGACCTGCTCCAATATCTGCAACATAATCGCCTTCCTTAATATACCTCTTTATAATTTTTCTTGGATTATCTATAATTTTTCTAATAGGATTATCTAATATAAATGGTGAGAAATGTCTATCCTCAGGATCTCCTAACATAACGGTCACCTCATAAAATGATAAATTTTATATAAAGTAAATTATTGATAAATTTATTAGTCAAAGATAATAATTCCTTGTTAAGTTTTTCTTTAATTTCCGCTGAATTAATTTTATGATATATCATTTTTCCACCAACTTAATAAATTTTCCAAAACTTAAATTAATATTTATATATTAATTATATAGAATTCTTTATAAATAATTTACCAGTTTATCTTATAATAAATAATTTTTATTTTCATTCGTAATAAGTCCATACAATTATGAGAATTATATAGAATATTTTATACAAATCAACAAACAGATTTATATAAAACCTGCATAACTAATATTATTACCGATTTAAGAATTTTCTGATTAATAAACTAGTAAATAATACCTATTGGTTCTAATGTAGCATCGACTTAATGATAAAAAGAACAACAAACCTCGCCTTTTCAAGGAGGGGTAAAGTTTTTTTAAGTTTCTTTTCAAAATTTATTTGTGGTATTCATGTCTGGTCAATCTACTAAGATGTGGAGTGAGAGATGAAATACTCTCACAATACTAGATGTGGGTATTACACGTACTGTATCAGTTCGTCTTCTACCAAATGGTTCACAAGAAAGGAATGAGAAGGTGTGCAGATGCATCTTCCTCTTTATTTAATGAGATCAATTATGAGAGGAGGCAACAATTCTTGGTAAGGTAGACTTCAAAGGAACATGGAATAAATACTATAAAAAATATAAAAGGATACTTAAAACGAACGCGCAAGCAGTTATACAAAAGAATAACGAAGCATGGTCATCATTCTTTTCCCTCCTGAAAGATAGTGCGAAACCACCTGGATACTGGAAAAGAGAAGGAAAGAGAAAATTAATCCTAGTAGTTAGACAAGATTGATACATCGTAGATATAGAAAATTACAAGCTAGTGTTAAAGGACTTTAATTTAGAGATTCAGTTTGCTGGTAAAGTGAGATGGTTTGGAAAACAAGGTAGGCTGGAGATTCATTATGACGAAAATAGATTATTCAGCAAATTATACAGAAGACTTATTCATTTATATAGGAATTTAGCATCTCATCTAATGAAGACTTCGTATGAGATAGGAGTATTAACAATCATCGTGGGTTATCCGTATGACATTGCACAAGATAAGGGTAACAAGTTCACATCAAATATGTGGTCTTATTCTAAACTTTTCAAAGCCTTACTGTTGAAAGCTCAAGATTATGGCATTAAGGTTGTAAAGGTCATTGAATACAATACTTCTAGAGTATGTGCTTTTCATAATGTTGAAGTTGAGAGAAAGCCCCAAGGAATAATAACATGCAAGATGGGACATAAACTACATTCAGACTTGAATGGTGCAATAAACATTATGAAAAAAGCAATAGGAAAAATGGTAAAAGAAGTGAAAAAGCCTTTATCTTTCTTTGTTGATCATAATAGAGTAGCTCCCATAAAGGAGAGTAACACCCAAGACCTCAATGGAATCCTCACCCTTTAGGGCGGGGAGGAGGTTAGATGTGATGATTAAGCTATTATCTAATTATTAATAGAAGATAAAATTAGTTTGGATCAGGTTATGTTAATAATCAGGTTTATTGTATCATAAGATTTAATTCTTTTATAATTAGAAAATATTACCTTGTTATATATATGACGAATCATCAAACAATTTTTATTGAAATAAGATTTAAATACTTGTGTAAAATTTTACATATAGTAGTGTACAATAAGAGGGTATACAAATGTCGTCTAGATCTAGTACGATTGTGGGCTTGGTGGCATTTGTTACTCTATTAATTTTTTTGGTTTATGCCTGGCCTTGGTATAATTTTGTTAAACCTGAATTAGCAGGGCTTCCATTCTTTTATTGGTGGATAATAATATGGTATCTTATTTCATCAATTCTTCTTTATGCAATAGTTAAATTAAGAATAAAGGGTGAAGCTTTATGATAACAGCATCTGGTCTTCAAATGCTTATAACATTTATTGTTTTATTTATAGCCTTTGCAATTGTAGGCTTTTTAGGCAGCAGATTTAGAAGGGCAGATTTGACCCAACTTCATGAATGGGGGCTTGGGGGAAGAAGATTAGGGACCGCATTTCAATTCTTCCTTCAGGGTGCAGACTGGTTTACTGCATATTCTATATTAGCAATACCATCAGCTGTATTTGCATTGGGAGCATATGGGTTTTTTGGGGTAGCATATCAGGCAATGGTATTTACATGGGCAAGCGTATTCATGCCCAGACTTTGGCGTTTATCTAAGAATAAAGGATATATAACAATAGCTGATTATGCAAGAGGGGAATTTAACAGTATTTTGCTATCACTCTCTGTCGTAGTTTTAGGTATATTTGCAACTCTATTCTATATAGCATTACAAGTAGATGGTCTATATGCCATATTAGGAACAATGTTCTTAGAATCCTTCGGTATCTCACCAGTATCTGCAGCATTTAAGGAATATAGTGTTTTGATTTTATTTATTGCATTCGTTGTAATAGCAGCATTTTCATTTACAAGCGGAGTTAGAGGAGTTTCTTTAGGAGCTGTATTTAAAGATATTTTAGTATGGCTAGGGTTATTAACGGTTATAGTAGCAACCCTATATTATACTCATGGATTTAATAATATATTTTCTGGAATGCCATCAAAATATGTAGCATTACCAAGTGTACAAGCTTTAGCATTCAGTACGAGCATGCTTGGGGTGGTATTTTCTGCATATTTGTGGCCACACAATGTTACAGGTTCATGGGCAGCACAAAATGAAGAAAGATTGTTAAAGGGTTACTCATTAACAATTCTTTATGCAATTCCTCTAGCTCTAGCTGATATTATGGCTATAGCTGTCTATAAAATACCTTCAGTTCATAGCTTTGTTTTTCAATTCCCTGCCTCATCAAGAGGGTTATATGTAATACCTGGTCTCTTAGTATCTTTAGTTCCTTCATGGTTGACAGGTATAGCATTATTAGGCATATTTGTAGGCGGTTTAGTTCCGGCTGCATTAATGGCCGTAACTGTTGGAAACATGGTGGGAAGAGACTTATCAAGGATGATTAAGCCCAATATCTCTGGCAAAGGACAAACACAAATAGCAAAATGGTCTGCAGTTGGCTTTACTCTATTATCATTAGCTTTACTCCAAGTTATTCCTATGACCTATGCATTTCAGTTCTATCTGATAGGTGCTGAAATAATATTGCAGTTCTTGCCAATAGCAGTTATTCATCCATTTATCAAATTCATAAGAAAAGAATTTGCTATAGCTGGTATATGGATTGGTACAATTGTTTCCATTTATACAACACTATATGCTAATCACTTTAAAGTGATATCAACAACCCTTTATCATGATATTTATATAGGTTTCATAGGATTGTTTATAAACATAATAATAGTTCTCTTCAGCCTAGCTTTTCCCAAAAAATGATTTTCATTAATATTCCTTATCATAAATGTTTTTTTACTTTTTTGCATACTTAATTTAAAGGTGAAATATGATGTATATTAAAACAGTAGATGAAGATGTTTTGTCATGGATTATAATCGATAGAGAAAATAAAGCTAATTCTTTAAATTATGATACTTTAAAAGAACTTAAAGAAGCAATATGTAAGCAGTGTGAGAGAAATGATATATCTGCTATAGCAATTATTGGTGCAGGTGAAAAATTCTTCTCAGGAGGAACTGATTTAAATGATGTATTAGATGCGACATCTGATATTAACAAAGCATGGAAATTAATGTATGAAGGTTTGGGAGGTGTTATCAGGGGGGCTTTGAATTGTAAACTACCTGTGATAGCAGCTATAAACGGATATGCACTAGGAGCTGGATTTGAATTAATACATACATCAGATATTGCATATGCAGTTAAAACAGCAAAAATTGGGTTACCTGCAGTAAAATGGGGTATGATACCTCCATATTCTTCAACTCTTGGGCATTTATTTGTGAACTCAAAGCTTTTATCATATCTAGCCTTAACTGGAGATATGATAACTGCAGAAGAAGCATTTAAATATGGTTTAATAAATGGAGTTGTAGATGATATTAACTCTCTTAAAGCCAAAGTAATAGAGGTCGCAAGAAAAATTTCTTCTAACGATAAAATAGCGGTTAGACAAATTAAGCAACTTATGGCAAGAAAAAAGGTTGATGATCTTTTAGATCTAGGCTTTTCCGTAATGTCTTCAATAATTCCTAGGGAAGAAGTAAAAAAGAAAGTTGAAGAATTCGTAAAGAAATAAATTTTTTTATTTTTGCAATAATTTTGATACTTCTAGCAATTTATCGTCTTCATATGGTTTCCCAATTAATTGAACTCCAGCAGGATATCCATTAATATTAAGTAGAGGTAATGATATTGAAGGGAATCCTACTAAAGATGATAACCATGTATTACTTGTTAATATGCTTCTTATTTCACCATCTTCTTTACCAATAACATCTTCTATTTTTGGAGCAATAATGGGAGTAGTTGGCAATATTATGAAGTCATATTTTTTTAATATCATTAATAGCCTTCTTCTTACAATTTTTGCAGTTTTTAACGAGTTAAGGTATTCAAATGCATAATAATTAAATCCCTTTTCAATCAACCTTCTCACATCAGGGAAATATTGATCAAATTTATCTCTCATTTTTTCGTGTATCCATGATGCTTCTGAATATCTTATTGTAACAAAAGCGTTTATTGCACTCTTTAAATTATTAATATCAATAATTTCATATTCTAAATTTGATATAAAATCTTTGAATTTATTTTCTATTGATTCATTTGCAGAATAAAAACCTTCAGGTAAAGCAAATTTAACTTTTTTTAAATTATTTATGTCATATTTCTTAATTTTCTTTTCACTTAATATATAAAATACTTCTTTCAATTTTTCAACATTATTTGACATTATTCCAACGTCATCAAATGTGGGTGCTAATGGGAAAACACCTTTAACGCTTATCAATCCATGTGTTGGTCTAAAACCTATAACACCGCATAAAGATGCAGGAATCCTTATTGATCCAGCAGTATCCGTACCCAAAGCGACATCTGTGATCTTTAATTTTACTGCTGCAGCACTTCCTCCACTGCTTCCTCCTGTTATAAGTTCTTTATTTATTGGATTTCTTGATGGCCCAAAAACTGATGATGTATTTGTTACTCCTGATGCAAATTCATGAGTATTTGTTTTTCCAACTATTGTATATCCATTTCTTTTTAATAAAGTAATAACCCTAGCGTCTTCCCTTGGTATATAATTAAAAAATACCTTCGAACCCATTGTTGTTTTAATCCCTTTTGTATATATTATGTCCTTTATTAATATTGGTTTCTTATCCTTTTCCTTTTCAGCATCTTCATTTATTGTCACAACTGCATTATAATCTGAAAATTTATATGACTTTTCTAACGCCTCATTAACGCTGATTTCTTCCATATTGGAATCACTTATTTTCATATATTACTTTATTTTTGAGTAGATCATTTATTTCTCCATCAGAAAATCCGAATTCTTTTAATATTTCAGTTGTATTTTCTCCAAGCAATGGCGGGGGGTATCTTATTTTTCCTGGAGTAATAGTAAACTTAAATGGTGTACCTGGTACCTTTATTTTTCCTATCTTTTTATGTTCTACCTCCACAACCATTTCTCTAGACTTAGTTTGTTCATTATTAAGTGCCTCTGCAACCGAATTAACAGGCGCTACTGGTACTCCAACTGATTCTAGTTTATCAATAATTTCCTTAACGCTAATGTTTTCTAATACCTTTTCCATCTCTAAAACTAGCGCATCTCTATTTCTAACTCTATCAGGATTTGTTTTAAATCTTGGATCATTTAGAAGATAATTCATATTTAATACTTCGCACATCCTTTTCCATTGATTATCATTACCTACTGCAATCACAACATAGCCATCTTTTGCCTTGAATACTTGATAAGGTGCTATGTTAGGATGAGCTGATCCCAACCTTTCAGGATTCTTTCCTGTTGTTAAGTAACTAAGTGCCTGGTGGGATAATATTTGCAATTGCGCATCATACATCGATAAGTCTATATATTGTCCAATTCCAGTTTTCTCTCTATAATAAAGAGCTGAAAGTATTGAAATGACAGCATATAATCCTGATGTGATATCAACTATAGGTACACCATATTTAACAGGTGGCCTATCTTTTTCTCCATTAAGACTTAAGAGTCCACTAGTAGCCATGACGGTTAGATCATATCCTGGTTTATCCTTCCAAGGACCAGTTTGTCCATAAGCTGATAAGCTTACATAAATAATTGATGGATTAATTGAGCTAATTGTTTTATAATCAATACCTAATTTGTTCGCAGTTCCAGGCTTAAAGTTTTCGATAACTACATCAACTTTTTTGGCTATTTTATGTATAATCTCTTTCCCTTTTTCATTTTTGAGATCTACTACAATGCTTCTTTTGTTTCTGTTTATACTTATAAAATAGCTTGATAATCCATTAATATCCGGTGGCTTCCAAGACCTAGATTCATCACCTTCAGGTGGTTCAACCTTAATAATATCGGCACCCAAATCTCCTAATACCATTGTTGCAAAAGGACCTGACATTGCTCTTGTGAAATCTAAAACTTTTATGCCACTTAAAATTAAAGAATTGCTATTCATTTTTGTTCCTATTTCAGTTAGCAGGTCTGAAATTTATAAAT
Organism: Caldisphaera lagunensis DSM 15908; assembly: GCF_000317795.1. Taxonomy (NCBI): domain Archaea; kingdom Thermoproteati; phylum Thermoproteota; class Thermoprotei; order Acidilobales; family Acidilobaceae; genus Caldisphaera; species Caldisphaera lagunensis. Next base: position 81,576 of record NC_019791.1, on the reverse strand, counting down.
TTTTTATTTGTTTAGTTTATTATAGCTTTATAACAACCTTATAACAAAGCCTTTTCTCTAAAAATTCTCTACCTAAGTGCATTATGTGGAGGTACATGGGGAGACTATTATGAAACAGTTGAAGGAGAAAAATTATTTTTCTGTTGTAATAATTGTGCAAAGGCATTTATAAACATAATAAATGAGGCGAAAAAGAGGTTTAATTTAAATAAAATAGACTACATTGAGTTAAGAGGAAATTTTTATAGAGGTAGAAATATTGAGGTAAAAAATGGGGAAAATTCTCATAAGTTTTATATTAAGTTATCAGATGATGGAGATATAACTGAATTTAAAGAAATTGATTAAAAACATTATCATTGTTAACCGGGGAGTTAACAAAAATGCTTAATTTGATAATCAATAATTTGATTTAATGTAAAAATATATATTTTTGCAATTTTAAGATTCTCTGGGAAGGGCAATGATTAAAAGAACGGTAAACGTAGGTTTATATTACAAAGTTAAAGAAGATCATGAAAAAGAATTTGAAAGCATATTTTTTGAAATGGTTAAAAAATTAAAAGAAATGAGGATAGGGTTCATTGATGCAAAATTATATAAAAGAGTCGATGAACCTAGAGAATATTTAATATATTCGGAGTGGGAAAGTTTAGATTCATTTAGAAAATTCGTTTCTAGCAATGAATTTAGAGATACAACTGGGTATGGGGCATCAATTTTAGAAGGTAGACCATTTCATAGAATATTCCAAGAACTTACCTAGATATAGAAGCATGCTTTAAGGAATTCATCTTAATCCATCAATGTATTGATTATAGGAATTCTTTGGCTTTGTTTCAATGAAAAAATCTAGATAAATTTAGAATTTCCTTATCTCAAGAATCTTTCCTAGGCTTATACATGAAATCACTTCTTTAGTTACACGCTTGAAAATAGAGAGATTAACAGGTATCATTATAGTAAAAGCTAATCCTTTTACTAAGGGTGCACTTAGCTATCACAGTTTATAGATTCAATTCAATGCAACAAAGAAAACCATGACCATATTTAACCCAACGGTACTTTATTTCTTAGAAAGACATATCAATCCATATTTGTCTCGACTTGCCAATCTTAACAATATAACTTCTTGTCAAATACCAAGAGTTATCAGCTTTGGTTATTAGGATAAAATCTAAGACAATGAGACTTCATTTTTACATAATTATATTTTACTTCTATTGAAAGCCTATTTAAGTATAAATTTTGTATCATATAAAGTTTTTAAAAAAAAGATCCATTAACATTTAATGAATCGATCTATCAACTCTTTTGTTGCTGCTTTAGATAAATTTTATTTCCTATTATCAAGTTATTAGGTACTAAGACTTTTGTACCATCAGCTTTAACTACCGTAGTAAATAGTGTAGCGACATCCTCCACAATACCATCTTCGCCAACGATATTAACATTGTCATTTATTTTAAAAGGCCTAGCTATTAGTAGGAAAAGACCTGAAACTGCTTGGCCTAGAACCTGTTGCGTTGCAAAGCCTATTACTATGCCAATAAATCCTCCTAAAGCAACACCTGCAGCGCCACCAGCTACAGCCCCTGCTATACTAGCTGCTAATGCCCCAATTCCAATAATTCTTACAACGTTTCTTATTGCGGCGGCTGTTGGATGACCATATTTCGACAGTAGTGAATAATAGAATATTGAGGAAAATCCGTTAACGATTAGATATCCAAATGCCAACGCTAGTAGTATTTGTACATATACTTCATATTTCACAGCGAATATGTGAAATGATGGTAGTAAGGATTCTATTATATACTTAGTTATTGCACTTACTATAACATAAATGACTATGTAAACTATCGTTAACGCTATCGCTCTTCCTGCTCCTACTGTTCTGCCTTTAGTATTTGTACTCGTAGATGTAGAGCTCACCATATTTTCACCATATTTATTATAAATATTTGTATTTAAAAATTTTATAAGAAATTTTATTTATATTTAAAAACCAAGATTACATAATTGTCTTTGATTTTTCACGTTTCTAAAGGAAGCCTAAGTAGGGATTTCATTACAAATAGGTTTTGTTTGATTTTAATTGCTTATACAACTTCCACATTATTTTTATTAAATGACTTTCGTATTAAATTAATAAAAGAATTTATGTAACAAAATTTATTAATTATACGATACATTTTTTAATTGGGATTATTATGATAAAGCTTAAGAGAGTTTATGATAAAGTTGATGAAGAGGATGGTCTCAGAATATTGGTTGAAAGATTATGGCCTAGAGGTATTAAAAAAGAAGAAAAAAAGATTGATCTTTGGCTTAAAGAAATTGCACCCAGTAATGAGCTAAGGAAATGGTTTCATCATGATCCAAACAAATGGGAAGAATTTAAAAATAGATATTATCAAGAACTCAATAATAAAAAAGATATTGTAAATAAATTATTAGAAATAATAAAGAATAACAAAAATGTAACATTTTTATATTCAACTAAGGAAAAAAATTACAATAATGCGGTTGCATTAAAGGAATACATAGAAAATTATCAAATTTAATATATGTTTAATATAAATTTTTTATATATTTTTACTAAATTAACTTATGATTAACTAACCTCCTCTACAAAGATAAGGGTTTCTTTTGTTGAGAAACTATTAGAACTTATCAGTGATCTAAGCTTTTTAATAGTTGATATAGGTTGATAAACGCAATATATGTTTTAGTTAATCCATTTAAATATATTTAAAAAGTTTTAATAAGATTAAAAATATCAAGTTTTATTATTAAAATTTTTAATAACAATAAAAACAGATTCATTAATCATAATACAAATAATTTAATCATGATTGATATCTTAAAATTAAATTGTAATTTTTAATAAGTTGTAACGAAGGACAAAAGAATCAATATAAGTATTTAAATTAGTAAGAATATATAATAAAAAATGCCATAAAACTTAATGACTATTTGCTTAATAAAATTTCTATTGATTATTCTAAAAATATGAGAATTTAATAATTTCTTTTTATAAATAAATATTACAAAATAAAATTTATAAACCTGTAAGTATATGTATTTTTGGTGGTCACATGGGCTTTAGGAAGGAGTTGGGATTTTGGCATGTATTATTCTTGACTTTAGGAGCCATTATTGGAGATGCAGTTGCATTTATCCCTGTTTATGTTTTAGGTTATGACGGCCCTGCGGGAATACTATCTTGGATTGTTGCTTTTTTATTAATTGTACCAGTTGCATTAGTTGTTATAGAATTAGGAACGATGTGGCCAAGAGCTGGAGGCATCGCTTACTATCCTGCTAAGAGCAATGGACCAATAGCAGGATCAATAAACGGGTGGTCAGCATTTTTAGGGTATGCATTAGTTACCCCCAGTTCTATAATAGCCTTCGTTGAATATTTAGCATATTATTTCCCATCATTGTATAAATCAGGTTTTTTAACGATTTTAGGTATAATAGTAAGCGCGGTAATAGCCTTAATAACTTATTTAATAAACAACAAACATGTTGGTTTAATAGGAAATATAAACAATTATTTAACAGTTTTAAAAATAATTATGGTTATGATACCTGTTTTAGCTTTATTTGCATTCTTTAATGCTAAAAACTTCAACTCACCGTCTTTAGGAGGTTTTATGCCTGTTAATCTGGGGGCTATTGGTTTCTTTACTGCGGTAACATCTACAATTTTAGCATATGCAGGTTTTAAACAGCCAGTAAATTATTCAGAAGAGGTAAAAGATCCAGGGAAGTTCATACCTAAAGCTGTTATAGCATCTTTAATAATAACAATGATAATTTATTTGGTAGAAAGTATTGCATTTCTCGGGGTTACTGATAAAGTAATAAGTAATCCCTCTCAATGGTCTTCATTAATAAGCCTGCCTTATCCTTATATAACTGCTTTAACATCAGTTAGGATTCCATCAAATTTGCTTCTTATATTTATATTTTTAATGATTGCAGGAACAATTATTGCCTCATATACAGATGCATTAATTTATTTCGGGGGTGCATCTAGGGTTGGCTATTCTTTATCAGTTTACGATAGATACTTCCCTAAGATCTTTTCAAAATTAAATAAAGAAGGTGTACCATACATATCTAACATATTAATATTTGTATTATCAATAATTTATTTACTTCTTTTACCATCTTTTGAAACAATATTTACAGTCCTGATAGATGCCTTCATTTTCTCATATGCACCCTTAGCTATTAGTGTTGCTGTATTTAGATCTAGGTATCCTAATGAGAATAGACCATTCAGAATACCTGCATTCAAGGTACTTTCTCCAATAGCTTTTGTTATAGGAGGTCTATTAATTTATTGGTCAGGGTGGAGTGCAGTATTTATTGCTGGAATATCTGTTCTCATAGGTTTGCTGTTCATCATTTATTATCATAAAAGTGTAGGAATTAAAAGGGGAGATTTCATTGCCGGAGGTTGGCTACCATTATATTTAATTTCAACAATGATAATTTCATATTTCGGAAGCAGCAATTTAAACAAAATACCATTCCCATATGATAATATACTATTTATCATAGTTTCCTTGATGTTCTATTACTGGGGATATGAAGCTGGAAAGAAATATGAATATTAAATTAAAAAATATACAATTATTTTAATTTTTATTTTCATTATTTAAAATGTACTTCTTTACCCTTTCTGATAAAATATCACTTAGCGAAATAGGATTTCCTGATTACTAGATCAACCTAGACTTCTCATCATCAAAAGCAAAAATCCTATCAATAGAACGTTATATTATGCCCTATATGAAATAGGGGGTAAGAAGAAATTGTTTACAGAGGTTTGATATCCCTGCTTGAAACCTCTAATCCCTATGTTCTAGCTCTTTTCATTATAATAAAAAAGATCTCTTAATTTTTATGATAATTATTTCAATATATTAAAATGCATTACACTCGATAATTTATATGCTAGCTATGAGATTGTTTTGGTAAAATCTTTAAAAAGGCTATTCCATATTTTTCCTAAGTTATAAATTATAAATCTTATATTTATTTATTATACTATCCAAGTCATCTCTTTCTTTTATTCCAATAATTTTGCCATTTTTCAATATAACCTCAGCAGGTATTGGTCTCAAATTGTAATTTGAAGCCATTGAGACCCCATAAGCACCTACATCATGTATTATTAAATAGTCTCCTATCTTAGGTCTCTTAAGTCTAACATTTAATGCTATGTAATCGTCTGATTCACAAATGGGGCCAACTACATCAAATACTTCTTTTTCATCATTACTATCTCCATTTATTAATTCAACGCGATGATATGCATTATATAAAGCTGGTCTAATTAATGAATTCATACCAGCATCTATTTGTATGTATTTTTTATTTCCCATTTCTTTAACCCCATTTATTTTTGATAACAAAACTGTTGCATTTACAACTAAATATCTACCAGGTTCTAACCTTAATTCATTAAATTCCATTGGAAAATTTTCTGAAATGGCTTTTGAAATTTTACTGATATCATAATGTTTTCCATTATAATAATCATACCCAAAACCTCCACCCATATCTATAAAATTCTTTTTCATTAGAAATTTAGACAATTCTTTAAATCTTTCCATAAGCAATTTATATGGTTCATAGTCCAATATATTAGAACCTATATGAGCATGAAACCCATTTATTTCAATTTTTATTTCATTTGCCTTATCTATTGCATCCCTTATATGAGATATATCAATTCCAAATTTTGAGTATGCCTTACCAGTCATTACCTTTTCATTAAAACCTGCCTCTATACCTGGATTAATTCTAATACCATAGTTATCAAAATGAATCCCCTTTGCCGTATTTATCATATCTAATGAATCAAATATCAATGTGCCTATACCATTTTCGCTAGCAAGAGCTATTTCTTCTCTTGATGCGTTTGGAGGGGCAAAAGAAATTTCTTTATCTCTAAAGCCAACTTTTTTAGCAAGCAAAAATTCATATGGAGATGCAGCATCTACCCCAGAGCCTAATTCTTTTAGCGTTTCCAAAATAAATGGATTAAAGTTTGCTTTCATTGCATAATAAATTTTGAAATTCTTACCAAAATTTTCTTTAAATGATTTATAAACATTTTCATAGTTCTGTTTTACTATGTCCACATCTGTTATATAAAGTGGAGTTCCAAATTTTTTCACTAAATCCATTATTAAATTTTTATCAATACTCAAAGTGATCCCTGTTATAAAAAAATCGTTTAAGATTAAATTTTTATTATAACCCAATTAAAAGAAATAATTCAAAAATTCTGAAAAATTTTTTAAATTATAATTGTTAATGATTTCACTAAATGATTCCTCTAAGAGTATTCTGGGATCTGGTAAATCCTTGGAATTGTAATATTTATATAAAGCTAATTCTACAGCTATGATTTTTAGAAATAAACTGTTCATTTTTAATAACTCAATGGAGGAATTTGGAGCCATAGATACAATGTCTTCTTGAGTACCACTTGTTGGCACGGAATGAGATGACATTGATATGCTTGATCCTCTTGAATACGCATTTAACGCAGCAGAAGTGTATTGCATTATCATTGCACCTACAACACTATTTTCCTTAAGTAAAAAGTCGTTTACTCTATTTATCTTTCCATCTAAGATTTGCGATATTCTCCTTTCTATAGAATTCATTACCGGAATAATTGCTATTTTCAAAAAATCTGATATTAATGCTGAATATATCGCATGAAATTGACAAGCATGATAAACTTTATTTTCATAGATAATTGGATTATCTGATGATGAATTCATCTCGTTCTTCAAAATGCTTTTACTGAATTCTAGTGTATCAAATAGAGCTCCATATATTTGAGGCAGACATCTAATACTATATGGATCTTGTAACCTGGGAGTTTCTTCACATGAATTATTTAACATATCAATAACCTTTTTTACTCCCATTTGTTTCTTTGTTTCATAAACTGCATCTGAAAAATGCTCATTATTACAGCCAGTTATCTTTAAGGATTTTTTTGCAATATCTAATGATGCATAAGCAAGTCTTTCAGTTATATAAGCATTGATAATGCTAAACGCAGTGCTAAAGGCATTACTATTGATTAAAGCCAAGGCCTCTCCAGGAATTAAATTCATAACATTAAGTCCTTTTTCTTTAAGAGCATCAACGCAATTAACTACTTTCCCTTTATAATAGGCGCTTCCTTCTCCATAAATTATACATCTAAATATCCTAGCTAAAGGGGCTAAATCACCGCTAGCCCCAACACTTCCTAATATTGATACAGTTGGTATAATATCATAATTGATTGCATCTATTAATCTATTCACTACTTCTTGTCTTATAGGCGAATTACCATTACTTAGCTGTATTAGCCTAACAAGCATTGCCGCCTTAACTAACAAATAAGGCACATTTTTTCCTATACCTGTATCATGTTCTTTCAATATAATTTTTTCTCTCTCTTCTGTATAAGCATTTTCTTTATTTAATAAAGCTCCCAAACTTGTTGAATATCCATATACTTTACCTTTTTTCCCCTCAGTTTCATAGACTTCTCTAGATCTCTTAATTTTGTTTAATCTTTCTTCGCAAATAGATATTTTTTCATTAGAAAATAGAATTTTGAAAAAATCATCAAGGCTTATTTCGTTTTTGCATAACAATATTAACACCTTAGCATTTAATTGAGGGGGACTTTATACCTTTTTTGCACAACGTTTCTCTTGCTCTCTCATATCCTGCATCAGCATGCCTAACAACTCCTATGCCTGGATCTACAGTTAATACCCTTTCAGCCCTTTCATAACTTTCTTGGCTCCCATCTAAAACCAACCCAAAACCTGCATGTATTGAATATCCTATACCAACTCCTCCACCATGATGAAATGCGACCCATGTTGCCCCTGCTGATGCATTTAATAATGCATTTAATATTGGCCAATCTCCAATTGCATCACTACCATCTTTCATCGCTTCAGTTTCTCTATAAGGACTTGCAACAGCTCCTGTATCATGATGGTCTCTTCCTATCCACATAGGTCCAATTTCTCCTATTCTAACGAGTTCATTCATTAATTTTCCAAACTTATCTCTTTCACCGTAACCTAAGTAAATCACTCTAGCAGGCAAACCTTGGAATTGTATGTATTTATGTGCCTTTTCAATCCAATTTACTAAGAATTTATTTTCACTAAACATTGCTAATAATTCATCATCAAGTCTATAAATGTCTTTGGGATTACCTGTTAAGCTTGTGTATCTAAATGGTCCTCTACCCTCTTCAAATAATGGTCTTATAAATAATGGCACATATCCAGGAATTTGGAATGCATCCTTAAAACCTGCATCATATGCCATCCTTCTTATATTGTTTCCATAATCAAATGCTATTGCCCCTCTCCTCTGAAATTCTACCATTGTTTCCACAGTTTTCTTCATGCTTTTCATTGATAATTCAATGTATTTTTGCGGATTGTTTTGTCTTAGCTTATCAGCTTCTTCTAAGCTTAATCCTTCAGGTATATAAATTAGAGGATCATGTGCAGGAGTCTGATCGGTAACAATATCTGGTATAAAGCCTCTCCTTAATAATTCTGGATATATTTCAGCTGCATTGCCTAGTAATCCAATGCTAATTGGCTGTTTCTTTTGTTTATATGTTAACGCTAAATCTAATGCCTTATCTATGCTATCAGTCCACGTATCTAAATACTTAAATCTTAATCTCCTATCTATCATTTTTTTATCTACTTCAACTATTATTCCTATACCCCCATTCATTGTAATAGCTAATGGTTGGGCTCCTCCCATTTCTCCAAGGCCTGAACTTAAAACAATTTTGCCTTCTAATGAACCATTAAAATAAAGCTTTGCAGCTGCTGCAATTGTTTCATAGGTTCCTTGAATTATACCTTGTGAACCTATATAATTCCATGAACCTGCAGTCATTTGACCAAACATAGTTAATCCTCTTTCTTCTAACTCCTTGAAATAATTGAAATCAGCCCACTTTGGGACTAGCATCGCATTGCTAATTAATACTCTTGGTGCATATTTACTTGTCTTGAAAATTGCAACAGGCTTACCGCTTTGTACAACTAAGGTTTCATCTTCTTTTAATTCCATTAACGAATCTGAAATTAATTCAAAAGAATTCCAATCCCTAGCCGCTTTACCTGTTCCTCCATAAACAATTAAATGTTCAGGGTCCTTTGCTACATCAGGATCTAACACATGGAATAGCATTCTTAAAATTCCTTCTGTTTGCCAACCTATTTTTGTATGTATTTCCCATCCTTCAATATGCCTAACCTTAAGTCTCTCTTCAGGATTATAATATCCCTCCTGTATCAATTTCAAAATAGGTCTATTTTCATATTTCTTTAATGTTTCACTGCTAACCATATCAAGCACCAATTTATCTACTCATTTCTAAAAATAAACGTATTTCTTTTTAAATCAAAAATATTAAATTCATTAACTATATAAAAATGATTTATAATTATAACTTTCTTCCAAAAGGTTGGTTTCCTTCTTTTAATTTTTATATTATAATTAATCAAATTTTCTTTATATTATAAAAACATTTTAATCTAAATATAAATAAAATTATTGGTGAAAATATGAATTACCTCGAAGAACCAAGTAATAGCTTTATTAGAGATGAAAAAGATAAAAAAATCAAAGATTTTGAAAAGTCTATTCCTTTAATAGGAATTCCATGGGATTGGTCAACAGCAGGAAAGCCTGGAGCAAGGTTTGCTCCGCAATCTATTAGAAATGAATTATATAGTCTAAGAACTGATGTCTATGAATTAAATGAAATTAAATTCGGATTTAACGATTTAGGTAACGTAAGGATTTCTCCAGGAGATTTAAATGAAACTTCGAGAAGAATTATTAGTGTTTGCGATGATGTTTTCAAAAAAATTAAGGAAAAAAATCCAGTTATATTTTTAGGTGGTGATCATTCGATAACAAAAAGTATATTATTAAGCCTATCAAAATTTTATAATAAAATAGGATTAATTATATTTGATGCACATTATGATTTAAGGGAGGTAAAGGAAGGATTAACAAGTGGATCATGGTTAAATGAATTATTAAAAGATAATAAAGAAAAATTTAATGTTATTGAAATAGGAATATCAAATTATTCTAATCCCAGCTATATGAAAGAAATCGCTAAAAAATATGGAATAAAAGTATTTTATAGAGATCAAATAATTGATGATCTTAAAGATGTATTTTATGAAATAAATAAAGTTAAAGAAAATACTGATGGAATTTACATAAGCATTGATATGGATCACTTAGATCAATCATTTGCTCCAGGAGTTAATAGCCCAACAGCATTAGGTATGTACCCACATGAGACTATTAAAATAATAAATGAAATAACAAGGAATTCTAAAATTTTAGGTATTGATACAACTGAAGTTTCTCCACCATATGATATTAATAATAATACTAGCAGATTAGCAGCTAAATTACTCTTGTATTCAATAAATAGCTATTTGGGGAACAAAAATGGTTAAGGCTGATCTAATAATTTATAATATAGGTGAATTAGTTTATTTTAGAGAGCTACTTCTGGATATGTTTAAACACTCTTATTTAATCTAGCCACCTTTATTTCCCAATTCTTATAGAAATCTTGTTTCTATGATATACTTTGATTGATATTTTGGAATATCTCTTAATATTTTGATGAATTTGCAAAGAAAATATAAACATGAGTTATTAATGAGATAAGAGATTAAAAGCTAATATGTTATTTTTTAAAAGATTAAAAACATGATTTTCTATACAAGAATCTTTTAGAGCTTCTTTATTATCCTAATAGCGATTTAATTAGAATAATCGGGAATCATCTTTTTTATAATAAGTAAAGAAATCAATTCAATTCTGAGCTATAGAGAGCTCAGCAAGATTGAAGAGGATTGAATGAACAAAATAAATAATACATTTTAGGATGATTTTTCTAGTATAAATATATAAGAATTGGTACAACTAAGTTATACTGAGGGTGAACCTAGTTTGACTCTTAAGCTAAGGATTGGGAGAAAGGGTTATATAATATTGCCTAAAGCAGTCCGCGAGGCAGTAGGCATAGATGAAGGAGATGAAGTTATAGTTGAGATCAATGATGGAATAGTGATTAAGCCCGCCAAAAAACCTGTTGATAAAAATACTCTGAAGGAGGCAATGAGAAGGCATATAGAAAAGCTTGCCGAAGTGCCTGACCACAAAGAACCAAGGCCAGGTGATATGGAAGGGATATCACTTGAGGAGGAATTTGAGGAGTGAAGGTTTTCATAGATACCCCCCTCCTTGTTTATCTCAACGCTCTCTCTGAGCCAAACAATAGGGTTCCTTATGAGAACTTATATTTCGACATCTTGACCAATTACAAGTGCTACACAGACGTTCTTGTCCTTGACGAGCTTATTTACGTTTCTAAGAGAAAGTACAACGTACCTTATGACCTCACTATAGATTTCATAGAATCAGAGATCTTACCATATCTGACTATTCTTGAACTGGGCGAAGAAGATTACGTTAAGGCAGCAAATTTAATGGTAAAATATAACATTAAGCCTTCGGATGCCCTTCATCTAGGGGTCATGCTAAGCAACGGAATTACTCTAATTGTTAGTGAGGATAAGGAGCTAAGCAAAGTGAACGAAATAGAAAGGAAGTGGATATAAGAGAATACAAGTTTTAATAACTTATGCCGATTTTTGCTTTATAACATAATTTATTCAATATAAATATTTAATACTTGAGATTTTTGTAATTGATTTTCTTGATAACATTGTTTAGAAATTACCCTTTTTACTAAAGGATTTTTAACTCATCTATTAAAATAATAAATGAAATAAAATGAAATAACAAGGAATTCTAAAATTTTAGGTATTGATACAACTGAAGTTTCTCCACCATATGATATTAATAATAATACTAGCAGATTAGCAGCTAAATTACTCTTGTATTCAATAAATAGCTATTTGGGGAACAAAAATGGTTAAGGCTGATCTAATAATTTATAATATAGGTGAATTAGTTTATTTTACTGAGCCTGTTAGAAAAATTAATGATGGAAATACAAAGATTTTACATGATTATGGGATTGCAATAAAAGATGGAAAAATTTTAGAAATTGGAAATTCAGAGTATATAAAAACAAAATATGAGAGTCAGAATATCATAAATGCAGAAGGAAATTTAGTAACAAGCGGATTAATAGATATGCACACACATGCATTATTCGCTGGAAGTAGAGAAGATGAATTATATAAAAAATTGTTAGGAATTAGTTATGCTCAAATTTTAAAAGAAGGTGGAGGTATTTATAAAACTGTTAAATCTACAAGAGATGCATCTTTTGAATCCTTAAAGAATAGGCTCGATAAGGTTTTAATGAATTCATTATCAAATGGTACAACAACAATAGAAATAAAATCAGGTTATGGTTTAGATCTTGAGAATGAAATTAAGATGCTAAAGGTAATTAATAACCTTAAAGATAAATATGATATAGTTCCAACACTTCTAGCTCATGTAATTCCTAAGGAATTCAATGAAGAAGAATACATTGATTATTTTATAAATAAGATCATTCCTGAAGTTTCAAGATTGAATTTAGCTAAGTATGTTGATGTGTTTTGCGATGAAAATGTATTTAATATGCAGCAAACTAGAAAAATTTTCAACCAATCTATAAAATATGGCTTTAGGTTGAGATTGCATGCAGATCAATTAAAATATATTGGATGTTCTAAATTAATCAACGAGTTCTTAATAGATTCAATAGATCACTTGGAAAATTGTCCAGAAGAAAATTTAGAAGAAATTTCAAAAACAAATACAGTAATTGGATTATTGCCTGCTAGCACAATTAGCATGCTTAGTGATAATAAACCAAGAATAAAGCCAATAAAGGGAAAAGCATTATTTGCATTGGGAAGCGATTTTAGTGCAAATAGTCCAATGATATCGATGCAAACTGCAATTGATTTAGCTATTTATTATCTTAATTTTACACCTATTGAAGCGCTTGCATTTTCCACAATTAATTCTGCATATAGCTTAAGGCTTGAAAATAAAGGAACAATAAGAGAAGGTTATGATGCTAATTTGCTAATATGGGATTTAGAAAATATAAATCAATTAGGATATTATTGGGGATATAATAGAATTAAAAAAATAGTCTATAGAGGAAATGTTATAAATGGCTCATTATAATACATTAAAATGTTATAAGTTTTTTATATTGGTAATGTAATACTTTTTCCATTATTAATAAATTTATTTATAATGTTAAATTTATTATATTCGATTAATATTAATAAAGATAAAAATTTATTTAAATTTCCAATTCATTATTTGTTTTCTTGAAAAAATATAAGAATTCAATACAGTTAATATTATGGGGAAAAAATGAAAAAATATTTAATAATATTCATAATAATTATGTTTTCATTTTTAACTTTAAATATAGCAAAATCTACGAGTGTTGGAATTAACGATAATGGGACTATTATTACAAATAATGGCACATTTCAGTATGGCTATTCAACAAATGGCTTGCTAGGTATATTCAATTTTTATAATGGATCATTCTATTCTGCAAATCCTAATTTTATAAATGGCTATAGCTTACAATTAAATGCAAATGTTAATATTTCATTAAATACTACATTATGGGTTCAATCAATTTCTAGAGTTATCAAGGAAAATAACACATATAAAATAAATTTTCTTGATAATGTGTGGAACGTAACAACTTCAAATTCATCTATTTCCCTTATTAACGGAAAAGGTTCCATTTATAATAACTATTATGCATATGAATTTCCAATAACATTTACATCAATAACTCCGTTTTCAATAAAGATTTACGATTATATTATAGGCAACTCAACATATCCAAGATTTTTAGTTTATTTCATTTTCGAAAACTCAACATATAAAACAAACAAAATATTGCTAGATAATATTACTGTAAATATTAAATCAAGGAATCCTCGATTTTTAATAGGGAATATGGGAGGTTTTGCGCCTGAAACTGTTAATAGCTTATATTATCCATTTGTTTTACAATTTGTTATATGCGGTTTTTCTAGAGGATCGCAGCTTTTTGTTTATAAATGGAATTCAACAATGCAATTATTTTATCTTTATAACAATTCATGGTATTTTATTCCATCAGCTTTCCAAGATAGCCCAAACTATTATGCTGGTAGCGTTACTTTAGAAAGCGTAAACCAATTAGATGGAATTAACGAGCATTATAATAATGATGTTATATATCAAACTCAAGGTATGTTAAATCAAACTTCACTTTGGATTCCAGGAATTAAAATAATAAACAATTCTAACAATTATATATTAATTTTCATTCCACAAACGTTATGGAATGTAACTATTAAAAATAACCATATAGAAAACTTTAGAGGTAATGAATCTAATATTACACTATCTCATGGATATTATCTTATAAAAGCGATTTTAGTTGTTGACAACAAACCCATTTTAACCTATATGTTTAATTTAACTCAAATTAATAAAAGTTCAAGTTCTTACAGCTTTCCATCAGAAATTCAAAGTCTTTTGTATTTAGCTATCTTTGTAGTTATTTTAATGATATTCGCTTCTATTATAAAAAGAATTAAGAAATACTTATAAAATTTAGCTTATAAATATTCAAAATCAAAGATTCCATATAGAGAAAATATAAAATTATATAAACTTCTCAATATATAGAATATTGGGGAGAGAAAATGACAGAGAAAGTATCTATATTTATGATATCCCCCACGTTGGAAAAACTTTTATCATTGGCAGTTATCGTTTCAGGAGCTGTTGCAGAAAATATGGAAGTCTATGTTTTCCTAAGCTTTGCTCAAGTAGCTTTTAAGAAAGGAATGCCTGAAAAATATGATAAAATCGGCAAAGACTATGAAGAATATAAACAAACTGCAGCAAATTATATGATGGAAAAGAAAGTAACTTGGTATGGAATGCTTAAAGATGCAAAGTCATCAGGTAAGGTTAGAATAGATGCCTGCTCATTAGTTGCTGACATGTTAAAACTGAAAAAAGAAGATTTTGACCCATTAGTTGATAATATCTCAGGTGTCTCAACATTTTTAAACGAAGCAGCTAAATCAAACGTAGTATTATACATATAAACTTAAAATTAAATTAATTTTTTATTAATATTTAATATTATTTTTTATTCAAAAAAAAAAAGATGAAATAAAAATTATAAGCTAAACCTATATTGATTTTTTAATTAATAGGAAATTTTTTGAAATATATTTCATAGCTGTACTAATTTTTAGATTAGAGGTAGAAGTTAAAGTATTCATAGTTTTAGAAACATTAGTAAAGTTAATTGGAGTATAGCTTAATAAATATTTAACAAGGTAGCCTGCTAGGTTTGTTGTACTGTTTTGAACTCCTTCTTCAAAGAAGTTTTCAACAAATCCTATACCATTTACTAAATACGTTGCTGTTAATGATTTGGTTGTTATTGCATTGTTATTTGTTAGTCCAATTAAAACTGCTCCTCCATATTGATTTATTACTTCCATAATTCCTCCTAATCCACCAATTGCTTTTAGGTTATAATTCAATGATTCGCTTAAATTATAATTTCCTGTTATAAGACTTAATGAATAAGATGGGTTCAAGCTTAAAGTACCGTTTTGTAAGAATGAAACATTATATGGAATTACATTTGGATTAGTTATTGGTGTTTCAAAAAAGTCAAAAAACATTGATACCGGGTAATTTCCTGATATACTTAATGAAGAGTTATAGAATCCTGATTCATAAGATCTCTCAGCAAACATTTCATCTAAATATGCGTATTGCGTAAAGCTGGTTAATGTTTGTAGAGCAGATGTCTTTCCATATTGGACATCTGAGGCATACTCTGTTCCATACTTGAATTTTAGTATTGATGTATAATTGATATAATAGCTTGATGCTTCTTGATAATAGATTCCAGTATAGCCAGGTATAAAGAAAGGCGAAGTATCCATTAATTTACTTTTTGCATTTATTAATTGACCTGAAATCATAGGATTGGATGTATTTACCCATAACATTAATACCCCAGCAATATCCCAGCCAAAGAATGGTGACCCAGTTAACTGCTCTGCTTCATTTAAATTACTTACAGATACAGCTATTGATGCTTGATTTCCCATAGCTAAGAGTGGAGTTAAGTCTATATAATAGGGCGTGTGGAATGATAAAGTATTTATGGACGTAACTGGTCTCCAATAGGATGAATCTATTCCTCCAGTATACAATGTTTGAAATGGATTTAATACACCAGCAAGCATATCATTATAATAAACTTCAATATTCCTTATAGCAGGTTCATTGGTGTACCAAAATTCATCATTATAGCCCCCTTCTTCATATAATAAAAGCATTGCTTTTTGCGTCCCATTAGGTAAATTAAGGCTTTGCATAGCAAGGTCGTTTTGTGGGTTTAATGTTACGTAAGAATAACCCAATTTGTTTACGAATAAAGGTATGAAATAATTTGGTAAATCACTTAATGATTTGCCTGGATATAGATATAATGTCGCATTTAATAGATAATAACCTGTTACCCCTATTTTAGGTACTATGTAATTTGGTAATACTATTTGAAACTCCACTGGCCCTTTTAATAGGTTTTCAAATAATGTCAAATCTGCTTCTGCAGTCGAGTTCAAAATTTCTTGTGTTGAACCCCAAAAAATTGGGGTGCTATTAGCATAAACATAAAGGGCTCTGTCATATTGTGTTCCACCTAATTCTTTTATAGAAATATTTAATAAAATTAAATCATAATTCCCAGGCGGTATATAAACAGGCACTGTATATGGAATCATACCAGAATTGCTAAAGTTTACGTTTGTTGCCATGGTAACTTTTATTGGTGTTACATTTGCCGGTGGCATTATTTGGAATGCCTCAGAAGAATAATATCCATCATTACCATCTAATTTATTAAATAAATTAGAGGATATAGTTAGATTTGTGATCATTCTAGGGGTTTTATTATTAAGATATGTATTGTTTTATATAGCAAAAGTTAGAGGCATTAAAGTTACTAAAATTACAATAGAAATTACCATTGCGCCCAAAGTCAATTTTTTCATTTTACCACCCTCCTCATAGCTAAAGCTATTCCACCTAATAGTATACCCACAATTCCTACTGCAACTCCAGATGTGCCAATAACATAAGATGTTGAGCCCGTCTTGCTAGCTGAAGTTGCTGTTGAATTGATTGATGATATTGTTCTTTCTAAATAGCTTACTTGAGATGCTATTGTTGTATTTAATGAAGACGCTACATTATTTAATCTGTTATTTAATGATGATACTTGCGATTCTAATGTGGAGTTAACGTTTGATAAAGAAATCTTTAATGAAGAGAATTCTGATGACAAATTACTGTACTCTTTTGTCATGGTTGATGAAAGAGATGATAATTCGGAAGAAGTCATATTCTTTAGATATTGAATCAGCGAATTTTGTGAAAGCAGATGATAATTATTGTATATCTTGCTGCTCACATTATAAAGTAATCCATTGTTCAACACAACTGTTATTGTGTATGTACCATCGGGTAACTCTGTAGAATTGAATGGTATCATAATTTCTAATAAGCCACTAATATTTTTATAAGAAAAGTTAACTGGGATCCCATTTAATAATACCTCTGTGGGAACGATATTAACACCTGTTACGTTCACGATTACATTGCTTATAGGAGTTGTAATGTTTTCAGGATATGTGCTTACAATTGATGGCTTTGGTAATTTAGATAAGCTTGTAACATTGTATTCATTAAATCCGCTTAAATACACTGTACTATTTTCTTGATAAAATGCGTATTGCAAGTTTTCAAACAAGCTGTTGATTATGTTTGCATTGCTATTAGTCAAAGTAACCCCAATAGATCCTGGGCCTATATCATCATCAATCAATACTAATTTCGAATTCTTTGATGAAATTGTCTCGACCTTTGAATTTATTACTTTGACCTTTGAATTAATTATTGTTAAATTGTTAATTAAACTATTTTCAATAGTAACAGAAGCATTTTCTATGATTAATTCTGATGAATAAATTCCAGTTATAGAGTTTCCAAATTGCGTTCCCATTGGCAATGATGTTAAATTATTTTCCGTTAATAACATAGATCCTACATAGGTATAAGGTTCCAAATAAATATTATATGGAGTTGATACTATATCGTGGCCAAATGCTGATTCTCCAGAAATGGTTAGAGACCAAGGTCCTGATAATTCGAGTGAACTTAAACCTGTAAATATACCTGGGTTGCTCAATGAAGGTAATGATAATATTCCAACCCATTCATTTAGTGTTGAATTGTACTGCAAGGGTATTCCTACAGTAAAACTGTATGTTAATAATGACGAATAATATTGATCAGGTATTAGAGTTGCTGTAAATGTTCCAAATTTAACCTCTGTCCCATTAGGGTATGTTATATTTGCATATATATCTATAGATTGCCCTTCATAAGCAATGCTTACAGCATTTATTGTTGTTTGCAGACCTGATGGAGCAACCAAGAAAGATTGATTTGCATAACCAAATAATGGACTTATTGATGTATTTTCACTTGAAACGAACACAACATTATAGAAACCTGGAGATAAATTAGCTGGTATTGTGTAAGATCCAACTTGTAATCCAGAAGCAGTTGGAGTTAAGGGGATTTGAGCAACTAAATAGCCAGATAAATTATATATATTAGCAAAAACATTACTTGTATACATTCCCAAACCAATTGGATTAAATACAAGGGCAGCTAATGTTACAGTTTCTCCTGGTGAAGTGCTTGGTAAACCATCATTTACCGGAGTTATAACAAAGCTTTCATAAATCGCTTCTCCAAAATATTCATATGTATAAACGCTACCTAAAGATGAATTAACAAGCAATGTATAAACACCTTGTGGATCTGGATAAGGTAAAAAGATATTTCCGACATAAGTTCCATCTCCTTCATTTACTAACTCTGTGCTATAATAAGTGACACCATTCTTTATTAAATAAGCGTTTAATGTTAAATTAGTATCAGGCATACCATTAGGTAATGTAGCATATACTTCAATAGGATATGGAGTATTTGGGAATAAGGGCGGACCAAATGGATAAAGCATTGCAGTGAATGGAGAAATTATTGCCAATCCTACACCAACATCTATATCTGTTGCTCCTAACCCACTTAAATCATTTGACGTACCATTTACCACTATAGTCCATGTATTAGGTGGGTTACCTGGCTCAATAGTAACATTTGCAACCCAATATTGTCCATTATATGTTAATGGAACCTTTTCTAATAATCCATTAACTGTATAAATATAAGCGTTGAAGCTGCCTGTTGTTACTGAAGTTCCGTTCTGGAAAGTTATATATGAAACTACTTCAAATGATGTATTATAATTATACCATGGATAAGTAGAACCAGGCTGCATTGTAGTCACAGAAACTTCTAGATGGGGTTCACTAATAATATCTTTTATTGCTTCAGCCAATATACCTGCATTTGGACTGCCTAATCCTGTTACCAAATTATAACCGCTTGTTGCTGAATAATAACCATTATATCCAAAAGTTATTTGATGGAATGCCATATCATAAAGCGTTTTGTTTTGATATATATCATATAATAAAGGATTAAGTAATCCTAGGCTCGTATTTAAATATCCATCAATATCCGCTGCAATACCTGCCCATAAAGGTGATGCAAGGCTAGTTCCCCCTATTACAGTTAAACTTCCCATGACAATTTCAACAAATCCAGTATATGGGTTTGCATCAGCTGCAACATCTGGAACAGCCCTAAATGTTCCATTGACTACACCTATTTGATACCATGGTTTAGGTATTAATGAAGAATAACCCCCTGTTGAGCCAACTTCGCTTGTCCCATAAAGAGGGCTGACAGACCATGCATTTTCATATCCAAATGTACCAGTAGAATTCAAGGATGACAAATATCCTGAGGTTACATTAACAAAAAGTGAAGTTCCTCCAACAGCTGTAACAAATGGTGAAGTTGATGGGAACAAAACTGCCCCATATAATGTAGGAGTTGCATCATATGCTCCGTTATCACCACTAGATGCAAAGAATGAAATACCTTCTGCACTTCCTAAGGCAAAATAGTAATCAGCATATGCATAGCCTAAATTTAATTGTTCTTCTGTATAAAGAGGATTTGAAGTATAGAAGCCTGTTAAAGCAATAGTATTTTCTGTTGAACCCCAACTCATTGAAACTGTGTTAGCTAAGTTTTCACTAACAACATAATCTATTGCTTCAAATAGTGCATTCATTGGATTAGATGCTACAACTAAATAAATATGAGCATAAGGTGCCATAGATTGAGCTGCCTCAACATCTAATGCGGTCTCAATATCCCATCCAGGTAAAATTCCTAAGCTGGGGTGATACGGTCCTATTGGTATTACTGTTAAATTTGCAGGAGGTAAATTAAACATAGAATCAAATTCTTGTATATCTTGGTATATTAATGGATCTCCATAAGCATCTATTATTGCAATTGAAGATTTATTACTATATTTCATTATGTTTGTTACATTATAAGCTCCTTCGAAGTCTCCTGGTGTATAATATGTAAATGCGCCTGCTAATTGGTTTTTCTTAACATATAATGCATATAATTTATTTGATGCATTTGGCACGAAATATTTGTTAACAATTTTTCCTGCAATTATATGAGGTGCAACAAAACTTGTGTAGTTATTTAAACCAAATATCAACGTATTTGATAAGAAAGATGGTATCTTTGGAGTATTAACAGGTGCATAATATATTTCTCCATTATAGCTCTTATATAACCCAAGTTTAATATTAAATAATTTTTCAACTAAATAAGCAGGTGCTTCTACCATTATAGAAAATCTATCTGGGCTTTGATATGTTATAATAAATCCATCAGATTTTAATGTATTAAGAATTTCATTAAATTCTTGAGATGAAGGAGCAAACATGTTTAAAACATCATTTCTCGATAAAGGTTTCATTTGTTTATTAGAAACTTGTTGTGCAATAAAAATCAAATAATTATAATTTCTTGGAGGTAAAAATATTGAAAAACTTATCATTGTATTAGATGGTAAATCACTTATAAATGTTCCATTTAAAGATGAACCGTAATAGTATGTATTATTGTTAGCATTATTCGTTAAAGCAAATGTTAAAGGACTAATTGCAGAAATAATGAAGACCATTATAAGCCCAATAGAAGATAGTTTCAAAAATGATTTTAATATATTTCCCACTACAAATCACCTAGCCATGTCTATTATTTGTTAAATAAAGCTTTATAAATTTATCTACTAAAAATTTCAAAATAAAATAACTATATAACTAAGAAATCGTTTTTAAGTTAAAAAGTATATTAGACTAATGGTGAATAACTTGGTAATGAGCTTGGTAGAGAGAGTAGAAAAATGTAATAAATTATTGCAAATTGCTCTTGATTTTATAGATATAAATCCTGCTATATCAATTGCATCTAGTGTTGAGAGAAAGGAAAACTTAATCTTAGAAGCGGGTACCCCCTTAATAAAATCATATGGAATTAATTCTGTTAAAATATTGCGTTCATTTAATGGCAATCATTTAGTTTTTGCGGATTTGAAAATAATGGATGTAGGTGCATTAGAAGCAAACTTAGCTTTTTCTAATGGAGCAGATGCTGTCTCAGTTTCTGCTTTAACAAATTTGGAAACAATAAAGGAAACAGTTGAAGAAGCAAACAAATGGGGAGGAGCCGTTTATGGAGATCTTATAGGTGTTGATAATATTGAGCAGGGAATAAAGAAATTAAAAGATGCTAAGGTTCATGTTGCCTTGTTGCATATAGGTATTGATGTGCAAGTAAAGCTAGGATTAACTGCAGGAAAGGCCTTAGATCTTATAAAGAAAATGAAAGAGAGTTTTGGTGGAATCATCGCTGTTGCAGGAGGAATAAAACCTGAAGAGGTTTCTTCCATAGCATCTGCTGGGGCTGATATCATTATAATCGGAGGAGGGATAACTAAGGCAAAGGATCCAAGCTATGCAACGAATTTAGCTATTAAAAATTTGAACTCAAAATGCTAAACTACACGTTAAGGGATCAAAATGAAAAAAGCAATTTTAATTGGTTTTGGTAATGTAGGAAGAACACTTGCAGAAGAATTGATTAAACTAGACATGGTAGAAATAATTGGTGTAATAACTACAAAAGGATTTTTTAAAAATAATTCAAATTGGAAATCATGGCTAAAAGAATTAATTAAATCATACCCAAATTATAAACATGAAGAAAGTTTATTAGAAGATGTGTTAAAAGAATTAGATATCGATATAGCTTTTGTAACAATTCCCCCCTCTTATTATAATGGGGAGCCAAATTTAACAATTTACAATAAACTACTAAGCAATAGAATAAATATCATTACTGCAGATAAAACAGGATTATCATTAAACTATGAAAATTTGATAAATGAGGCAAACAAAAATAGGTTATTCTTTGGTTATAGAGCTACTGTAATGGCAGGCACTCCTGCTACTGATGTCGCAAAAGGACTAAAAGGTAGAAACATAAAAGAAATAAAAGCTGTATTAAATGCAACAACAAATTATATTTTAAGTTTAATTGAAAAAGGTTACACATTTGAAAAGGCATTGGAAGAAGTTAAAAGATTAGGTTTAGTTGAACCAGATCCTAAAATAGATATTGAGGGTTTTGATGCTGCAGCAAAGATTGTTATTATATTAAATACATTGGGCATAAAATCAACGATAAATGATGTTAAAAGGGAATCATTATTAAGCATTGATGAGAAAGACATTAGAAATGCTATAGAGAAAGGCAGGAAAATAAAATATATAGCATCTTATAACAAAAATAAAACAAAGGTTGGTTTAGAAGAAGTAGATTATGAATCACCTTTAGCAAAGGTTTCTGGTAATTATAATTGCATAAGTTTTGTCATAGATGAAGATAATATCATCACATTAACTGGTCCTGCTGGACCAGCTTTAAATACTGCAAGAGCTATGATAACTGATTTATATGAATTCCATGAAAAAAATTATTAATCTATGTGAAAATTTAATAGTCACCTGAATATATTATTAATAGGTGAAAAATTGGAAACATATAAAATATTAGGAATTATAGGATTGATAATAGTAGGTATTTTAACAATAATAATTTCATTGTTTGCATTAGTAACTCCATATTATTTTCCATATGGCATGATGGGATACTATGGTAATCATTATATGATGTTTGGTTATTCATTCATGATGTTTCCTTTAGTATTCTTTATTATAACAGCTGTATTAGCCTTGATAGGTTTAGCAATTAATGATAAAATAGCTGCTGGAATTTTGCTAATATTAGCTTCATTCTTCTCTTTGCCTCTCTTCTTTGGAGGATTTGGGATAGGATTTATCTTATTGCTATTAGCTGGAATATTTGCTCTCATCAATAAATAAAATTTTAATATATAATATAATTCAATATTTTTATCTAATTTTTACATACGCTTTTTAACTTGATGGAGCTTAAGGGGATAAAGGTGCATTTCTGTCATAGTTAATTTATCAGTTGCAATAAAATGAGAATCCTCTATTAACATATTTATAGTTAACATGCCTTGAAGCTTCATTTCTAGCAATATGCCATCCTAGTGGGGATTGTTTAATAATTTTTATAGGAAGCCTAGATGATAGATCTCCATTTTTGCTGTTTCTTCATTAAATTAATCAATTAGTGTATATTCGCTAGCTAAATTGAATGCTTTTTAGTGTTAAGTTTATCCAATCAGGTTCTTTATAATATAATAAACATCATTTAATCAATTTTTCTTTTCTTATCCTTCTTAAATTAATAAAACCTGGAATTGCTATAATATTGACAATAAAGCTGCTTAGGATAAAAACACATCTTACCTAAAATTTTTCTTCTAATAGCTTTAACTGCTTTTATCTTCAAGCCTATTTTAACTATTTTTTAAAGATGTCTATAAATTTTTATTTTTTATTATGTTATTTAAAATACTTTACAAAAAAGTTAAGATAAAAAAGCATGCCACCTTACCCCTATAGACGATGTTCCTATGAGAGAAGATGAATATCCATTTTTTAAATTAAGGCAATACTTTATTTCATTATGGAAAGGCGGATCTTAAGTTATCCAGGAAAAATAAGATAAATAAATATTAGCCCCCCTGATAGTATTTATCTTTTATTTGCAACGTATATTTTATAAGAAAAAAGCTAATTTTTAGAATTTTTACTTAATTAATTATAAATCTTAATTAAATCTAATAATATAACATTGATTATAATTTTATGCATATTATTAATCAAAAAACTTTATTTCCCTTTCAAAAACAATATAAATTGTGAAGAAATAATTAAAAATAAATGAAATCTGGTGATATAATGATAAAAGTTGAAAAATACGATGATGAAAAATATGCAATAATAGCAATAAGTAGACCTGAAAAATTAAATGCAATAAATTTTCAAACTGGATATGAATTAGTACAAAAACTTAGAGAGGTAAATGAAAATCCTAATATTAGAACAGTGATAATTACAGGAGAAGGAAGGGCTTTTTGTTCTGGGGCTGATGTTAGCGAAGAAGTTGAAGATATAGGGAGAGATTTAAAGTTATCATTTCACCCAATTATAAAAGAGATAAGATTTTCAAATAAAATTTATATTGCTGCTATAAATGGGGTTGTTGCAGGAGCTTGTATTGGCATTGTTCTATCTACAGATTTTAGATATGCAAAGAAAGAAACTAGATTTATAACAGCATTCCAGAGAATAGGCTTAGCCCCAGATACTGGTGTAGCTTATTTCCTTTTGAAGCATGTGAAGGATCAAAAAGCATATGAATTAACTGTGTTAGGAGGAGAATTTTCTGCTGAAGATGCGGAAAAGTGGGGATTATTAAAAATAGTTGAAGATCCCTTACAAGAAGCCAAAAAGTTTGCCAAAATGATAGCAAATGGACCATTCCAATCTTATATAGGTGGGAAAAAGCAGGCAAACTTTGTTCTTTATTCAGATCTTGAAAGATTTTTAGATTATGAGTTGTCTATACAAGAATATGTGGGTACAACTAAAGATTTTAGAGAAGGAGTGTTATCATTTAGAGAGAAAAGAGAACCAAAATTTAAGGGAATATGAGCAAATAGTATTTTTATTAAATAGTTAGAAAGATGATCTAGAATCTTCATAAAAAATCTTTAGAGAAGTATTGATGGTCCTTATGGAAAGGTTTTTGTGGGAGAGAAAATGATAACCAAATTAGGCCTTGGCTGAGATAATTGGCCCGTATCCTTAAGAGTAAAAACTTTAAGCCTGAGAAAGCAAATCCTCCCTAACCTTTCTTGCATATGGAATATAACAAAACTTTTACATTAATAAGATCTTTTAGTTGAGAGAAATCAACATCTTTCTAAGAAACAAGAAATCCCCATCATGATATGTAAATACTCCATATTAAAGATCGGAGTGGTTTTCTATATACCATTAAATATTTTGAATTAAAAAAAGATAAATACTTTAGCGAATACAATAAAAATAGGTAGGTTAATATGCCCACTAGCAAGATTATGAATTTAAATGAAGCAGTAGATTTAATTAACAACGGGGATTTAATAACAATTAGCGGTATAACATTTTTTAGAAATCCTATGAGC
Organism: Caldisphaera lagunensis DSM 15908; assembly: GCF_000317795.1. Lineage (NCBI taxonomy): Archaea > Thermoproteati > Thermoproteota > Thermoprotei > Acidilobales > Acidilobaceae > Caldisphaera > Caldisphaera lagunensis. The sequence continues at coordinate 55,751 of NC_019791.1, read as the reverse complement.
TTTATTTCAGCATTAATAAAATCGGATAAAAAGGATTTATCTTTTGTTGATAGAGAACCAGGATTTGGTTTAGACGTTTTAACAGCATCAAATAAACTAAAAATGATTAGGGCTGCAATGGCCACATTTGAGCATTTTGGTTTATCCCCAAATGTTAGAAAAGCAGCAGAAAGAAAGCAAGTTGATTATTTGGAAGATACTTGTGGGGCAATAATAGCAGGATTTAGAGCAGGAGCTCAAGGAGTTCCCTTTATGCCAGTTAGAGGTATAATTGGATCAGATCTCGTTAATATTCATGAAAAAAGAGGTACTTGGAAAATTATTAAAGATCCATTTACAAATGAAGATATTGCAATCATAAAAGCAATCGAACCTGATGTTGCTATAATTCATGTACATATGAGCGATGAATATGGGAATTCAGTCATTTTAGGACCTAGATATGAAGACGAATTAAAGATAAGGGCAGCAAAGAAGGTTATTATTACAGCTGAAAGGATTGTTGACAAAGAAGAACTAAAGAAAAGAAATACCGAGCAATTATCTTCAACTTCGATTCATGTTGATGCCGTAATTCATTCTAAAAATGGTGCATGGCCAACAGGTATGTATACAATGTATGAGGCAGATTATAAAGCAATAAATGAATATTATAATTATGCTAAAGATGGTAAGGCAATTGAATGGATAAACAATAATTTATTAAAAAGGTGGTATTAATGTCAGCAAGGCCGACTGATCTAATGATAAAATGCATGGGTAGTTTTATTGAGGATAAAGATTACGTATATCATGGATTGGATAGCATATTACCACAATTAGCTATGGTATATGCATCATTATATCTTAAAAAAGACTTTATATTTCATAGTGTAGCAGAACCATTTCTTGTTGATGCAAGCCAAGTATTAATTAGACCTTCAACTGGGGATCCTCATTCAGAAAGCAGTGGTATTGCTACTGTTACAACTATTGATGCATTTGATTTGGCTGCAAAAGGTAAAATGGATTTAATGTATTTTGGAACTGCTCAAATTGATGAATACGCCAATATAAATTTAACATCAATAGGTAGTTATGATAATCCAAAGGTTAAGTTACCAGGGGGTGCAGCAACTGCATATTTATATCCTATTGTCAAAAAGATAGTAATTTGGGCAAGACATGATCCTAGAGTATTAGTGAAGAAAGTTGATTTCATAACTGGTAATGGTAAAATGAGAATAGATAATAATTTGAAGACAGTATTATGCACAAATAGGGCATTGATAGAATTTACAAAAAATGGACCAATATTAAGAGCTGTATTCCAAGGTTATGATGTTGAACAAGTATTAAATACTGGTGGAATGAAGATTTCTGTTCCAGATAAGGTTGATATAATCAAAGAATTAAATGAAGAGGAATTAAATGTAATTAATAAGGCAGATCCAAATGGATTAAGATATGAAGAAAACTACGGGTAAGAATTATGGAGGATGTTTTTTGTAGGATAGCTAAGGGAGAAGAAAAATCCTATACTGTTTATTCAGATGATAAGATAATGGTAATTATGGATATATATCCTATGTCCAAAGGACAAACGTTAGTAATACCAAAGAAACATTTTGTCTTCTTTTATGAGATGCCTGATGATCTGATATACAGTTTCTATAAAACAGTAAATATCATTGGAAAAGCCATGATAAAGGCATTCAATCCAAAAGCAATTGCCTTAATAGCTAGAGGTTTAAGAGTCCCCCATTATCATTTAATACTTGTACCTATTAGAGATGGAGATATTAATGATAAATACTTTTCCGTTATGGATGCGTATCAAGGATTTCCAAAGGTTTCATCAGATGTTTTACTAGCAAGGATTGAAGATTTTAAGTCTTTAGCCATGAAAGGAAGACCCCAGGTTAGCGAAGATGAATTAATTGATGATATGAATAAACTTAAAATATCTTTAAAAGAAATTCAAAACACTTAAATTTTTTGAAATAAAAATTTATATTATTTATAGTATTTATATTCTTCATAGATATTTATAGTATAACAAAGTATAATAAAGATACAATTCTCCTATAAACTCAATATAGGTTAAAACTTTTTTCTGACTACCGTATTAAATAAACACTTCTCTTTCCAATTATACACATTTTTTCTTTATGCTTATTAGATCCTTTAGTTAAAATACAAATGTAATGGAACATCTTAAATTTCAAAATTATTATGTATTTTTAATAGTATAAGATATTGTATATTATAAAATATTTAACCACTTCTTTTACTTATAAATAAAGGTGAAAAAAGTGGATCCTATGCAAACATTTAAAGAACTATGGAAGAAAGCCTATGAAAATCCTGAGGATTTTTGGAATAATAAGGCCAATGAAAGCGAAGAAGATATTTATTGGTTCAAGAAATGGGACAAAACATTTAAATGGGAATATCCAAAGTTTAGCTGGTTTATTAATGGAAAAACCAATATTAGCTATAATTGCTTAGATTATAAAGTTAAAAGATATGGAACGAAGATTGCTTATATCTATGAAGCTCCTGAATATAATCAAAGTTATTCAATAACTTATAGTCAACTCTATTACATGGTTAAAGATTATGCAGCGTCTCTCAGAAAGGCTGGTATTAACAAAGGTGATAGGGTTTTGATATATTTACCTAATTCTATTGAAGCTATTGCCATGATTTTAGCAAGCGCTAGGATAGGAGCAATTTCAGTTACTGTCTTTGCAGGTTTCTCACCAGGTGCAATCGCTGATAGAATAGAGCTAACTAGACCCAAACTCATATTTACGCAAGACTATGCATCAAGGAGAGGAAAATTAATAGGATTAAACGATTATATAGAAGAAGCACTTAAATTAGTTTCTAAGGAAGTCTCTGAAAACATAAAGTATATCATAGTACGCAGGATGATGCCTGAGCTTGAAATAAGAATGAAAGAGGGAAGAGATCTGCTTATAAAGGAATTTTTAAATATGGGTAAAGGAGAAAGTAGTGATTATGTTGAAATGGATGCAGATGATCCAATATTCATTATGCCTACTTCTGGAACTACTGCGAAACCTAAACCTGTAGTTCATGTTCATGGAGGATATCAAATTTGGAATTATTGGGCCGCTAAATGGATTTATGGTCTAGAACCAAATGATATCATATTAAATACATCTGATATTGGATGGATCGTTGGTCAAAGCTATATTGTTTTTGGTCCTCTTCTGGCTGGTTCAACGACTATTGTTTACGATGGCGTGCCTGATTATCCAGAACCTGGTATGTGGTGGAAGATTATGGAGAAAAATAGGGCTACTCTCTTATGGACATCACCAACTGGTGCAAGGACTCTAAGAAGATTTGGTACTGAAAAAGCAAAAGAATTTGATCTAAGTTCCTTAAAAAGAGTTGTAGCTGCTGGAGAAGTATTAAATCCAGAGGTATGGAATTGGTTATATAAGGATGTTTTTGATGAAAGAATACCTGTTATTGATCATATGTGGCAAACAGAAACTACAGGTGCTCTTTTTGGATATCCTTATGGGATTGGGGGCGATGAAATTAAAAAATATGTAAAACCAGGGTCTGCAGGTTTACCATTACCAGGAGTTATTCCAGTTATAATAGATGAAGTCACTGGGAAAGAAGCAAGTCCTAATCAAAAAGGTATACTTTACTTAAAAAGACCATTCCCTGGACTTACACCAAGACTATGGGGTGACTTTGATAGATATGTTAAATCTTATTGGGAAGTTGGATTTGGAAAAGGCTATTATTTCACAGGAGATGCTGCTATGATGGATGAAAACGGTTTTCTATGGTTCAGCGGAAGATCAGATGAAGTAATGAAGATTGCTGGACATAGAATAGGGACAATTGAAGTTGAAAATGCATTAATTTCGCATCCAGCTGTAGCAGAAGCTGGAGTGACAGGAGTTCCTGATGAGCTAAGAGGAGAAGTAATAGCTGCATTTGTAGTTCTTAAGCAGGGTTATAAACCAAGTGAAGAACTTAAAAAAGAACTTATAGAGCATGTTAGGAAAACTTTTGGTCCAGTAGCTGTATTTAAAGATATAGAATTTGTAAATATGCTTCCAAAAACTAGAAGTGGAAAAATAATGCGCCGTGTGATGAAAAGATTGTTCTTAGGACAAGATATTGGTGACGTTTCAACGCTTGAAGAAGAGGCATCAATAAATGAAATAAAAGAGGCAATAGAAAAATTCAAGAAACTCTCTATTCAATAAATTTTTAATAAGATTATGAATCTATATTAAAAGATAAAAAATAAAATAAACTATATTTTTTATTTATTTCTTATGCATATCTTTTGTAACATAATTATGTTAAATTTATTAATACTAATACTCCACATTTCATAGTTATCAACTCCATAGGCTATAAGCATCACGTTTGAAATATATTGAGGCTTTAATAGATATGATTATTTAAATTTCATGAATAGCTGAAATAACTATTCAAATAATTGTAAAATTATTTAATTTAAAATTAATAAAAAACAAAAGAAATAAGGCCTAATGGCACTCTTTGTATCAGATATTCCTTTTAACTTATTCTCTTTTTATTATATTGATGAGTCCTTGACCTTCATATAAATGGGAACTTATCAGAATTTTAAAATTGAAATAAAGCTCATTAAAATTTTTATGTGGCGGACCCGGGGGGATTTGAACCCCCGACATTCGGCTTAGGGGGCCGACGCTCTATCCTGGCTGAGCTACGGGTCCTTATGGACCCTTTAGCTGGCACATTCTTAATGTGCCATATTATAAATTCATGAATAAAATTTTAAAGCTTTACTTATCCATATCTTTTATATAATTTTTTATTATTTCTTTTGCCCTTTCTATGGCTTCATTTAATTTTCCTTCTTTAACATATTTTTCATAAATTTCATCCTTTTCTACTTCAAAATATAACCTATACCTTATTTTTGGATTTTTAATTTTTTCTTTAATGTATTTTTTAAATTCTTTCATAGAATCATAAAGGGTTTTGATTTCAATATCATTTTCTAAGCAATTTTCAATTTTTTCTAAGCTTCTTCTTGCAGCTATTCCAGTATATCCTAAACTGGTTACTGCAACCTCCAAATTATCATATATTTTCTTTCTAAAAGGAACAATAACATTACCCATTGAAGAATTTGTTGCGTTATTTATTAACTTGCCTTTTTCTTTTGCAATTTTATAAATTCCATTATTGATAAATTCATTGTCTGTTGTTAAAACAATTAAATCATTGTTTTCTATAAGTTCATTTAAGTCTTCTGGTTTTTTAATTTCCATTTTTATTAGTTTTAGTTTTTTATCATTAATTTTCAATAAGCTCTCATTAAAATATGATGCTACAACAGTTACAATTGCCCCTGATTCAAGAAATGTTATGGATCTCCTTGCGCCTACATTACCTCCTCCTATTACCAAAACTTTCAAACCATCAAAATCAATGTATAAAGGAATGTGAGTCAATAATCCCCCACCTTTTTGCAATATCATTATAATCTATGAAACATAAAGGTTCGTCACCCCAAAAGTTATTATTTATTACCTTAGCCCTCCCCCTACTCCCACCACCACATATTTTCTTAAATGCACATTTGCTGCATCTTTCCCCTTCTAAGTTTTCTGATAAGTTGATAAACTTTTCAAGATTTGGATTTGCAATTTGAAGAATTTCTTCCAATTTTTGTTTTCTTAAATCACCTATTATATAATCATCTATAAATTGGCATGGCCTAACTGTTCCATCTGGATAAATGCTAATAGTTTTCCTTCCACAATCTCCCTGAGCTTGAATCATTTTTAAATATTTTAAGAAATCCTCTTTATTTGATGAAATTTTGTCTGCAACATAAATTCCTATAAAGTTTCCTCTAACAATTTCTATCTCAATTTTTGATTTGTATTCCTTTGCTTTTTCAATAAGAATATTTGTTAAACTTATTAGCTGATCCTTTGTTGGCAGATCAGATGATATTTTTACTGCCCTACCTATTGTGTCTAATAAATATAATGAAATTCTTCTTATGCCTTTTTTTACAACAAAATCTATCATTGCTGGTATTTCGTTTACATTATATTTAGTTATTGTTGTTCTAATCCCTACATCTATTCCATATTTTATTGAATTTTCAATACCTTTCATTGTTAATGAAAAAGCTCCATCATACCCTCTAAATTTATCATGATTTTGAGGGTAGATGCTGTCTAAAGAAATACCTATATACATGTATCCTAATTCCTTTAACTTCTTAGCATTTTCTTCAGTAATTAATGTACCATTTGTACTAAGAGTTAGCTTAGGCTTTTTTCTATTAGCTAAAACTTCAGAAACATCCCAGAATTCTTTCCTATAAAGAGGCTCTCCACCAGTAAATACTATCAATGGTAATTCCAATTTAACTATTTCATTTGCAACCTCGATTAATTTTTCTTTACTTAATTCTTCTCTATTGATTTTAGATGACGCATCTATATAACAATGGACGCAATTTAAATTGCATTTATATGTTATATTCCAAAATACTGCAGGTTTTAACTCATTAGTAAAAGTTGATGGATTATCCTTATTATAATGACCCTTTATCTTTGAAGATACAGTCCCTTCCCCTGTTACCATAACAGTTATTGGTATCATCTTATTACACCTGGCTTTAAATCCTCTAGGCTGTAGATAACCATAATATCTTTTGGCTTGCAATTTTTCCTTAGCTCTTCCACCATTTTATTTATTTTTTCCTTATCAGTTGCATGTATCATTGCATAACTAACATGCTTCCATCTACCTTCTGGTATTGATTGTCTTAAAACTACATGGGTAGAAAAGCTCATAGACGCTGCACACTCACATATTGATTCCTCATTATTATCTGGTTCCATAACTGCCATTCCGTTTTCTTTAAACCCAAGTTTTTCTCCATCCAATGCTGCTCCAGGATCTGCTAAAACTCCTTTATCCAATAACATTTTCAATGAGTTTTCAAGTTCTTCTTCTGACATGTTGTATTTCTTTAATATATATTCATAAGGCTTTTCATTTATTGGAAGGCTTTTAATTGATAATGGAAAATCTTTATCAATACCCAAATCTCTTAGCAAAGGTGGATTCTTTGGTAACAATGCATATCTGCCAGCCTTTGAAATTCCATTATATAAATCAAATTTTACGCTTAATTTATATGTCCTTTTTGATAATAAAACAACATAGGACTTTGAATTTGAATCCTTCATCATTCTTTCTGCTAACTTAATTAATTCATCATGACTAGATCTTTTTGCAACAATCCAAACATTATAAATAGGGTGATTTCTTAGATAGCTATGAGTCACTAATGGATCCTTCATAGCTATTTCAGCTAATTTTTTATAATTTTCACCGGATTCAAAAGCAATTAAAGCTGCCTCATTTCCTTGGGATCTAAAATTATAATAAAATCCTATTCTTTTTATTATTCCTTCATTTTTTAGATTATTTATTCTATTTAATAACTCATTTAATTTTATTCCTAGCTTATCAGCTATTTCATCATACGGTCTAGAATTTAATGGAAAATTATATTGCAACTCCATTAAAATATCTTTATCTATTTGGTCCATTTGCTTCACCTTAAATCATCATAACTAAGGCCATATTTTCCCAAGATTTTATCATATTCTCCTGGATTATATGAGCATGCTGGATCATCAGCAAAAGGATCTCCAGTATATGAAAATGCCCTTGCCCTGCTTCCTCCACATATATTTCTAAATTCACATAAACCACATTTTCCTTTAAATTGAGCTGACCTTAGTTTTTTAAACAATTCGGAATTCCTATAAATATCAACAATATTTTGTTTCCTTACATTACCTGCAGGATATGGTAAAAATCCACTTGGATAAATATATCCGTCATAAGAAACAAATACTATTCCTCTTCCATCCCTCGTTCTAAAAGTTTCAGCCTTTGTTTCTTTATTAGGCTCTCCCATATTTTCTCTTAGCCTTCTAACTAGGTTATAATAAAGTTCACCATGAAGAATTTCTTTATTGTAATCAATATTTCTAATCTCAAGATTTCTATACAATAAGGCAATCCTTCTAAACATAGGCCCCTCAGTTGTTCTTATTGTTAAACCATATTTGCTAGCCTCATATAAAAAAGCACCTACATCTTCCCACTCTTCTTTTGTGAGGTCTTCTTCAAACTTAGCCCTACCAACAGGTATCAAATAAAAAACTTCCCAAACGCTTATATTAAGCTTTTTTAACAATGAAACCATATCAGGCAATCCTTCTACAGTAGACCTCATAACTGTTGTGTTAATCTGAACCTTGATTCCCTTATCAACCATCTTTTTAATGTATTCAATGCTTCTATTCCATGTACCATTTATTCCCCTAATTTTATCATGAATTTCAGGATAAGGTGAATCAAGGCTTATTGATACAGATGATATTTTATGATTAACAATGTTTTCTATAGCATCATCATTCAACAAAGGAGTTACACTAGGAGATAAAGCTGCTACAACTCCTTTTTTATTTGCATAATCAATTAAATCCCAAATATCTTTTCTAGATAAAGGATCTCCTCCAGTAAAGACAAGAATTGGCGAGGGCTTGCCAAATTCACTAATTTGATCAATTAGTTTTTTGCCTTCTTCATTATTTAATTCATTTGGCAAAGGATTGTGAATTGCCTCGGCCCTGCAATGTTTACATGCGAGACCACAAGCTTTTGTTGTTTCCCAAAATATGAGTAAAGGTTTCTCATCTAATGGCCATTCTTTATGACTCATTTTTCAATCCCTATGAAGCAAAAGCATTTCAAATAAAAATCAACTTGTATAGATATATATAGAATAAATAAGTATATGTCTATATAAATATTTATTGTTTACTTAGATTTTTGCCTTGCTTTAATGATCTCTTCTGATATTTTAATTAATAAATCTCTTTTTTTAGAGACCTTAGGTATTACTATTCTTTTTGTTTGATCAATCCATAATCTTGGGTATTTTTTCTCCTCTACAACAGCATTAAATCCCAACTTTTTTGCTGCATTAATAATTTCTTCAATACTTGGTTTTAAAACAGCTTTGCCTTTGGAAATTTTTCTTCCATTATTTTTTGATATTGCTGAATCAATGTAGCATGGCCAAATAATATATTTATCTTCTTTAGGCATAATTCATAACCCTACTCAGCTTGTTGCATTAATTGTTTTTTTCTAATAGATGCAAGCTTAACTTCTTTCTTTAACCATAATTCTATTAATGGACAGGTCGATGGCTCATAATATCCTCCTAACCCACATTCATCTATATGAGGACATGTTGTACATGGTATATCCAAAATCGATGATAAGCTTATGTTTAATAATTTAGATTCAATAGGTTTTTCTGTAACAAATAACCTATAGGTTCTTCTGCCATTAACAATCACTTGCTCCCTTTTTATCAAGCCTTTCTTTGCTAATCTCAAAACAAGCCTTGAACCCTCTCTGCTATCTAAACCCATCATTTTCCATAGCTCGCTTTGCAAAACCCCTTCCTTATGCTCTTTAATTGTTTCCATAGCAGCCTTTTCTACTTCATCTGAATTGCGCGGCATGTCTTAAATCCCCTTTTCTAATATTAACGCTTTGAAGTCGATACCTCTAATAATATATGATTCCTAAAAGATTTATATTTTTAGTATAATGTGTATTAATAATAATTTTTCTAACAGTAAAAAAGATAATTTATAAATATAAAATAAAAATTATTTAATTAAAGTTATCTTGATATATTAATTAAAACCAATTATAATAAATATATTTTTTACCCCCTACTCTATAATTAAAAATTGACTTAATAGGTGATCGAATTGGAAGACTCAGTAAAAGAAGCTAAGAAATTGCTTGATGAAACAATTGAACTTGCAAAAAAAATCTACGGTAAGAGATGGATGAGAGAATTAAATATGATTGAAGATAGGTTTGGTGGAGATCCTTACGATGTTCTAGAATTCCTAAAAAAGGAAGCAGAAAATAAAGGAATTAAACTAGATCAAAAATAAATTTTTATAAAGTGTTTTATCTATAATTCTTAAGGTAACATAATAATATAACAAAAATAGCAAAACACTATATATGTAAAATTTATTTAAAAGTATTACCCTTGTATACCAATCTTTTTCTATAATTGTTTCCTTATGAAAAATATATGAAATATATGAGGAATTTCAATTATGATAATACATAAAACTATCTAGTATTACCCTTACCATACCTGGAATATAAGTAGAGAGGGGAGGTATTATTGCCGGTTCCGCCTAACAAAAGAAAGCTAGAAATACTTGGAAAACCTAAAAATAAGGTGCTAAATTACATTATAGTAAGCATAGATAATAAAAATACTAAAATAAAATTAAACAGTAATGTTTATGATAGCAAATTTAATTTAGTAGGAAAAATTTTTGATATAATAGGAAATGTAGAAAAGCCATATGCTGTTATTAAGCCTTTAAGTGAGAACATCAATCTTAATGATATATATTTTGTGGAGATTAAAAGATTTGGGAACCGGCATTATAAGAGGTGAATTTCTTGAAATGCCCAAGATGTAGTTCTGATAATTTAGTAACAACTATTGATGGTAAATTGGTTTGTCAAAATTGTGGTTTAGTTGTAGATGAAAATTTATTAGCTGATAGACCAGAGTGGAGATCATATAATGAAAAAGGAATTCAGAACACAAAAGGTGTAGAAAGAGCTTCTCAGCCAGAAACCCTGTTAAGACATGATAAAGGAAGTGGTGCTTTAGTATTTACACCCCCTAAATCCAGAAATCTTTTAAAATCGTTTAATAGTAGAAGAATAAGCATGAGACATGCAACTTCTAGATCAGAAATGCCTCAAATAGCTATGTTCTCTTTAGCAAATAAACTTAGCGAATATTTTAATTTACCCAGGAGCGCTTCTCAAACACTTGGATTGATTCTTCACGAATATATAGAAAAGAATGGGGGGTCCGTTGGTAAGTATAAAGAAGCGATAATTGCTGCTGCATTTGCTAAAGTTGTTGAACTATATAATCTAAACATATCTCAATCTGAAATCGAAGAGTTCATGGAAATAGATAGTAATAAATTATGGGAAGGTAAGAAGAAACTCAACGATTTAGGCATTTTATCCAAATATAGATTTATAGAAAGCGAAAATATGGGTTATACTGATAGCAAAGATAGAATGTTAACTAGAGTTGTTACGTATATAAATAGAATAGTATCTTCATTAAATTTAAACCAGACAATCATAGAACAATCAATAAGCTTTGTAAAAGAATCTTTGTCATCTGGTAAAACACTTTATGGTAAAAAGCCAGAGGCAATTGCTGCAGCAACAGTATATTTAATATCAAGATTAAATGGTCACGATATTAGTCAAAAAGAGATAGCTGAAACTGTTTCAATAAAGGAATCAACTGTAAGGAAGCTTTACAAATTCTTAATCACAAACATGTCAATAGTCGTTTATGTTTAACTTTCGTTTTTACCCTTTTTTCCTTTTAAATGTGAAACTTAGTAATACCTATCGGTGCAAAAATTGCTTACGATGATCATTACTATAGCAACTATAATTATAATAATTGGAATAATTTCATATATATTATATTATAATTCTAAAAAAATTTTATTCCAAAATAAAAAAATTCCAAAAAAATTTTTAAAAAAGATATACATTAATACAATAGAATGGTATATAACTACATCAAAAAACTATTTTTCAAACTATGCCAAATTAATTTTAGAAAATAAAGAGGATCTTGATGTAATCAGATTGAGTAAGTTAATAAGAAGATTAAACGATTGCCCAAAAGATTCAGAAAACTTATCATTATATTTACCTAAACTTGGGTTATATGAAGATGTTATAATGCTATCATCAAAAGGATGCAGCGTTTCATCGGAATCATTGTTAGAATCAAGAAATGCCCTCGTTGCATTAGGTATATCCAAATGGGAAAAAGAAGCATCTATAAAGCTCGGTAAAGAACCCATTTTATCAAAAAAAGCAGATATTATATCATTATATTGTTCTAAGGATAAAATATCAGCTTATGTTGATGGTTTAGAAATTGATATACCTCCTAAGGGATCTGAATGGAGAATAATGGACCCTAAAGAAAGCTTAGAACTTTTATTATCCTCATTAAAACCATCGAAAATCATGTATTGGGGGGATTGCGAAACAAAGTTTGATAATTATAATGCTATAAATGTAAAAAATCTTTATTCTATAGCCTTTCCTGATTCTGAAACATCAATAGTATCTGCATATTATCATTTAATGATACCATTTTCAACCAGTTTAGCAAAAGCTGTTTATACAATAGCGTTGTTATCAAAGAAAATAATTGAACTCGTTAATGTAGATTGGAAAAATATGCCTGATGATGTAAAATATGCAGAAACATTGCCAGATGTACAATTACCAAAAAATGAGGAAAGTTATGTTATAATATCGGATAAACCTAGACTAATTTATCCAATTTGGAAACCTTATACAATAAAGCCATTACCATTAAATGGAAATAAATGGGATTACGCAGCAAGGATATCTATGGCAATTTTAAAAGAAAGACATGGAGATATAACAAAAGCAGCGTTAATAAGGAGAGGTATTGAACTTGATAAATCATTACCATATCTAATTGTAGGTAATATAATTAAAAATAATGAGCAACTAAAAGATGGTTATCAAGTAGAACCTTGGGATTTAGATTGCGTAGAAAAAATTAACAAGGCAAAATTAGATTGCATTGGAAGCAATGAAGATTGTCTATTTATGCATGGTCTAACTATATGGGAAAAAGAATTAATAAATATAGGAGCATCGATTCCTTGTAAAAATAGCCTAACATCAAATGATCCTAGAGGAATAGAAATAAATGATTCAATTAATATTAAATTTAATGAATTATTTACAGAAAGTTTTATTCCTTATGAAATATCAAAGTCTCTTAATATAAATGGACCTACAAAAACTAAAGTAAAGGTGATCTCATATTCTTCAGATATAAAGGATCCAGTAAAAGCGTCTGAAGCTGCTTTAAAACTTCTTGGATATGAAGGAAAAAGATTAATTATTACACCAAACAATGCTTTAGCCAAAAACATAAGTAATATAATAGATGGTGTTTATATTGAAAACCCCAATGATATGGATTATTGGTTTAATGGAAATAAGGTTGGAGTAATCTCATATGAAAAGAACTTATTTTTACCTGAGACTTCATTTGTTGCAAGCAATGTTGTATTAGTATTTCCAGAAAGGATGATAAACAATTTAAATAAAACAATAAAAAATATTGGAAATTATGATTTTTATATTTATAGAACACTAGAGCTTTCATCAAAATATGGATCTAAAGCTATATCAAGAGCTCTTTCCTTGCATGAAAATAGAGAATTTATTGAATTGGTCGAACCTAAGGAAGATGTATTCATTAAAAATGAAATAAATTATAATTACTTATTAGATGAGGTAAATTCTTATTTCAATAAGTTATGGAAATCAAAACCAAGACCATATCAACAATTAAGCATATCATCATTTTTCAAAATGCTTGAAAAAGGAAACCCAACAGTTGAAATCGTAATTTTGCCTACTGGAGCAGGAAAAAGTGCTATATTCCAAATCATATCTAAAGTTCTTCAGGATTCCGGCTTTGGAGGATCGGCAATAATTGTTTCACCTCTTAAAGCATTGATACATGATCAAGTTGAAAATGCAAAGGCTAAGGGATTCAAAACGTTATATATAGATTCTAGCATACCATTGAGCAAAAGAATTGATGCAATCAAGTCTACCAAGGCTGGTTTCTTAGATTTCCTTTATATAACTCCAGAAAGGTTTGGAACAGAATTAATAGATGATATATTTGAAAATGGTTCACCATCTTTAATTGTATTGGATGAAGCGCATACATTATCAAAATGGGGTTTTAGCTTTAGACCAAGTTATTTATATATGGCAACAAAACTACAAAAAATTAGAAAAAATGGATATCCGCCTATAATAGCTTTAACAGCAACCGCACCGAAGGATGTAATAAATGATATTTTAGAAAGTTTAGGTTATAATCCTAATGATGCAGAAACTCATCATATATCTTTAAAAAATGAAGAAACACTAAATATAGATTACAATGGTAAACCTTTGGTTTTAATCGCCCCAACTATAAGAGATGAGCTTAAGTTCGATGTTATTGCAGTTCCAGATAGTGGAGAAGAAAGATTAAAGATTTTAGCAGAAAATGTAAGAAATCTAGAAGAATGGGCTGATAAATTTAACAAACCATGGTTAGGTTTAATTTTTGCTCCATATGTTGAAAGCAAAAATGCTTGGTGGTTTAATGCTGAGAATTTGTCAAAATGGTTATCTGATGAGCTTAATGAGGAAGTTCTATTCTATCATGGAAAATTAAATGAACATAAAAGAAGAGAAATAGAAAAACAATTAATGGAATTATCAAAAAATAGTAACGGACCGAGGATTTCTGTAGTTACAAAGGCTTTTGGTATGGGTATTGATATACCAAATATTAGATGGATAATACATAGCATGCCTAGCGAAAGCATAGAGGATTTCTATCAAGAGTCAGGGAGAGCTGGTAGAGATGGTAATGAAGCCAAGATAATAACTCTTTTTAATCCTAATGATATATTGAGAAGGAAAGCTCTTGCACAAAGATCTTCCATAAAAGCTAGTGAACTTCTGAAAATTTACAATAAAATACTTGCTTATAGATCGTTTTTCTCTGAAAAATCAGGAAAGGTAGAAATAATACCTGTTCCTTTAGATGTATTAAGTAAAGATGAATGGGCTTCTGTAAGATATTTAGATGTTTTAAGGAATGCAGGAGTATTAGATTATTCATTAATTAAAGGTCCAATAAAAGCGTATCAGGCTAACAAAAAAGAGATAGAAATGATATATGGTTGGTGTATACCTTTTGAAAAAGATTATTGTTTAACAAAAGGAGGCCTTGAAAAGATAAATAATGAGTTAAAACCTATAGATGTTTCTACAGCATTGTGCCAAGTTAACAATATTAAATACCAAGCATTTATAGCATTAAATAAAAACCTTAACATATCAAAAGAATATTGCAATAATTCGTTTTCATCTGATTACAACAAGAATTTAATAGCATTAATATCATTATCTCCTGGAGAGAAAAGGCAAACAAAATTCTTAGATGAAGATATATTTAATGAGGTTTTAAGATTTTCAAAGAGAGAAATTCAGAAAATTGAAGATATGCAAAAGATAATAGAAGAGGCAATAGCTATTAGATCAAGAAATGGACAAAATAGCGTTGACCCATTTATTAAGAAAAAAGTTGAAGAATACCTTACAAAGGATATGGAAAAATTCAATTATAAAAAAATTAAAGATCTAGGAAATGTAATAGAATGCACTCCACTAAAAGATTGTGCTAACAAAATAGCTCAAACCATAGTTGATATGGAAAATACATTTGGTAAAGGAAATGTTACAATTGCAGTTAATTCTATAGAATCTCTAGAAGAGGTTGAAAAAGAGTATAGAAAAATAACGGGAATAACTCCTAAATTCTCAAATGAGGCCTATAGAAAAATTTTAACTTATATAAACAAAGGAAAAGAGGAAAAAATTATGGACTTTGGTTATATAGTTGTTATTGCTAAGAAAAATAGCAGAAATGAAATTATGGAAGATTTCTTAAAGAAATATAAATATGCAGTTTCTTATTTTTACAAATTTTAAAAGGAAGTAATACTAACCATTTCGCTTTAAGTTTTTTAAATATATATGCTAATTAATGAAGGTGGTAAAAATATGTCTCTTCAGGCTTTACAACAAATATTTGGTACAATTGTTTCCCACATACCTGGAGTTTCAGCTAATGGACTCAGCTATTACATAGCGCTTGCAGGAATGGCTATATTGTTAACGTTTGTAATAACAGGGGTAATAATATTATTGGTAAAGGCGTTTAGAGCCACTTGGAACCTTACACCATCAGGATTCTTAAAACTATTGCTGACATTAGGGATTATATTAATCATCGTGGGGATTGTTGTTCCATAACAACCTTAGCTTTTTCTTCTTGTTCAACGCGTTTTCTTTTTAAGATCTTTAACCTAACAAAGTCTTCTCTCATGCGCTCATCCAATACTGCATTTATATACTTTATGGTTCTTAAATAGCTAGGTAATATAACATAATCTAAAGCATTTATTAATCTTTGGGTTTCTTTAAGCTCATCAATAAGCCTTAATATTGTTTCCTCATACATAGCTAAGTTAAGAATTGATGGTAATAATTCCTTCAACTTTATATATGATATTGTTAAATCAGGAGAACTTCCAGGCGGTAATGATGGTATTGCAATTGTATCCATAATTGGAGTAAATGTGGGAGTTCTTACTGAATATAATACTCTTAAACCAGTTTTTATTGTAAAGCTCTCGGGAATTGATGAGGCATAAAGGTCAACTTTTGATAAACCTTCACTTGCAACTCCTCTATAATACATTGTAAACAAATCTGTAATGTTCTTAAATACTTCGTTTTGATATTTATTATAATCTTCGGCAGTGCTTCTTATGTAATGGAGCAGTACTTCTCTTTTTTCTTCCATTATTCTTCTAACTCTTTTAATCATAGCATAATCTCTTTTTAATCTAATTAAGTTAATTTTTGTTGGCAAAGTTTTACGTGGATCTACGCTCAATTTTAAACTACCTTGTGTTAAATGTAAATAAAAATATTTAAGTTTTAAAATATTTTTATATTTGTTAAAATTAAAATAAAAATATTATTTAAAGAATAGCTATTAATCTTCAATAAAAATATAAAAAAGGATGAAAAATGAAAATAGAAGTAGAAAAGAATAAAGAACAAATAAAGATAATACCGGAAAGCGAAGAAGATCTATGGAATTTAATGCTTATATTAAAAAAAGGAGATTATATATACACAAAGGTTTTCAGAGACGTTTCTATGAAAAATTCAAAAAGAAAAGAGAGAAAGCCAATAGATATAAAGCTGAAATTAGAAAACGCAGAATTTCAACCACTTACTGGTAAACTAAGAATTTTTGGAACAATAGAAGAGGGACCAGAGCAATTTGGAGTAAAAGGAAGACATCAATCAGGGTATATATCATTAGGACAAGAAATTATTATTGAAAGAAAAGAATGGGATGAGAAAACACTAAATAAATTAAAGTCTAGTGGACCCAAGGGAAAGGCATTGATTATTGCCCTTGATTATGACGAATATGCAATTTCTTTAATTACATCATTGGGTGTATATAATTTAGAAAGCAGCAGTTTCTACTTTAGTGGAAAAGAAGATCCAAATAGAGAAAATGAAATAGAATCTGCATTAAACGATTTGGTAAATAGAATTATAGGTTATTTATCAAAAGAAAGAGCAAATGTTTTAATAATTGCTGGCCCTGGTAATTTAAAGGAAATTTTATATGATAAAATTAAAAAAATTGTAAATAACATAAAAATCATAATAGATAATGTCTCAAATGGAGGTATCGCTGGAATAAATGAAGTTTTGAGAAGAGATACGATTATTGAAGTATTAAAAGAGTTTTCATCAATTAAAGCCCAGGAAATTGTTAACGAATTCATGATGTTAGCAGCTAAAGATAAGGAAATGATAGCATACACTTTGAATGAAGTCTACAACGTATCAAAATTAGGCGCTATTAGTAAATTGGTTATATTAGATAAGCTAATTTATAGCATAGATGATAAAGAAAGAACAATGGCTCAAGAAATTATTGAAAATGCTGAAAAATACAGGGCTGATGTTGTAATTGCTACAGAAGATTCATTGGTAAGCCCAACATTATCTAATTTAGGAGGGGTAATAGCAATTTTAAGGTATAAATTACCTAAAAAGAATTATTAATTATCATGAATTTATATAATTTAATATTTCATCTAATCTATTTTTATTATTAGTTGCAATTATATCCCCTATAACATCAACTTTTTCTGCATTAACGTCTGCATTTTCACCTTTAGAATTAACAACATAACCTTCGCATTCTCTAATAAAACCAATTGCAGCTGCTACATCAACATTTCTTAACTTACCCCTTAAATCTATAAATGCATACGATCTTCCTAAACCAGTAAATATTAATTCAAGGGCAGAACTTCCAAGACTCCTTATTTTAAGGCCTTTTTTCTTGGAAATCAACTTAGCTAATTTGTATGCCTCATCTTCTTTTTCTAAATAGGCAAAAAGTATTTTAGATTCCTCATTGCTCATTTTTACCTTATTATTTCCTTCAAAGCATCCATTACCTTTAGAATATGAAAAAGGTAATCCGTTAAAATAAACTGGATAAACTACCCCTGCTATTGCATCGCTAACCTTATTTTTATTTGGAGGCAATACTGCTAATGAAACAGAACTCCATGGAATACAGTTTTCAAAGTTAATACTACCATCAAGAGGATCTAAAATAAAGGTATACTTTCCATTACCTATAATATTAGATTCTTCAGTAACTATTTTATAATCTAAATCATAACTTTTTATAACTTCATTGACAATTTTTTCTGACTCCAAATCAGCCCTTATAGTTTCTCCTCTTATTAATTTTATTGCATCATTATTACAAAAATTATTTCTTAGATATTTAACAGATTCGTAAGCTACATCAATTACTATCTTTCTAAGCTCTTCATTATCTATCATTATTCCCTACCACTTTCACTTAAAATTAATAGTTTAGGTTTTATATACTATTCTGCTTGAAATGCCTGTGAACCATTTTTTCCTCCGAAAAATCTTTTATATAAATATATGTTTAATGCCATAAAAACACTATAAGATACAAATGGCAAGTATATTAATGATATATCCATAAATGGTGAAGCAATAAATGTTCCAATTGATGAAAAGCCTAATCTTGATCCCTGATTAAGCCCAGAAATTCTTCCTCTTTCTTCTGGAGGTACCATGGAAAGCATGGCCGATTGCTGTATGGGTATTGCAATGACCCTTAATGCTGGAAAGATTATATAAATACCTAAAGAAACAGGTAAAATTCTAATGAATGGAAATATCAATATTAATGGTATTGTTAACCCTCTAGTTATATAAATACTCCTTAAGAACCCAAGAGCTTTATCAATTTTAGGGGCTAAAAGCATCGAAAATGTAGCGATTAATGATGCTATTGTTGTATATATGCTCATATACGATCTTGAAACATCGTAAAGAACTATAAATATTGGAATCAAAAATG
Organism: Caldisphaera lagunensis DSM 15908; assembly: GCF_000317795.1. Classification (NCBI taxonomy): domain Archaea; kingdom Thermoproteati; phylum Thermoproteota; class Thermoprotei; order Acidilobales; family Acidilobaceae; genus Caldisphaera; species Caldisphaera lagunensis. The sequence goes on along the minus strand of NC_019791.1, from coordinate 36,433 downwards.
GTGTAACTAAACCGCTTGTTAATCCATTTAATATGCCAGTTATAGAAAACTTTAATGTCACATTTCCTGATTTCATTTTAATTGATTTTGCTCTTATATGTTGCGATTCTATGAAATAGACAAAGATTAAGGGTATTATACTAATTATTGTTGCTAATTCTAACTCGATCCTATAAGAAAATATTCCTCCTAATAATGTACCTCCAGCAGCTGCTATATTTCCAAAAAATGCCATTAATGATATTAAAGTGGTTCTATTTTTTCTAGTTGTAAAATCTGCAATTAATGCATTTTGAACTGGAGCTACAGCCCCGCCTATTCCTCCACCTGCCATTGCGCCAGTATTGCTTATTCCTCCTAAAATTGCTGCAATCACTGCTGTAATAAAATTAATTTTGATTAATAAAATTAAAATGGATATAGTCAATACAAGCGATGAAAAAAGAAGGCTCAACTTTCTACCTATGAAATCAGCTAAGTAACCAAAGGCTATTGAGAATAATGCTGTAAACAATGCTGCTAAGGCATATACTAAACCTAATGTGGATAAATTGAAATGAAGCATCTTTATTGCTATATAGGGATAAACAATTGAAATTATTCCTGCTGAAACGCTTCTCATTATCCTTATTATTGCAAGATAATTTAGGGAATTTCTTGTATTGCTCATATGAACCCCCTAGAATTATATCTATGCAACATATATAAATATTTTATACTATATTTTATATGATATCCCTTTCTCGCATATCATAGAATTCTTATCTATTATGTTTCCATTTTCATCTAATATTCCATAATAGTATGCAACAGTTGACGACATTGCAGCTATATTATCACCATTTTTATATATTACCATCTTTTTATAATTATCTTCTTTATTATCAGGATAATCAGAAATGCATGCTGATGATATTTTTATATTATCTTGATCTCTTTTAATCTTCATAGCAATAACATTAAATGTTCCTATAAAAGCCCCTATTTCTTTAATGTACTTATCTGCATCATACAATATTTTATCTATATCTCCATCGAATTTAGATAAAAGCAAACCTAGTATTTCGCTGTCTGTATATAACCTATAATCAACATTTAATTCCTTTGATATAATTTCTTTATCAACAACTCCGTTGTGCGCTAATATTAGTAAAGAATCCTTGTTATGTATTAAATAGGGGTGAGAATCTATAAAACCCCTTATTGGTTGCCCTTTAGCTGCCAACCTAGCGTGAAATATTGCATGATAATTTTTATCTTCATCAATGTTTAATGAAATTTTATCTTTAAATATGGGAGATCCACTTTTATAAAAATTAGAAATGTTACTATTAGCAATATAATAACCCCAACCGGTATCATGAGTTAATCCTTTAGCAAAGATATCATTTCCAGCTGCATTCATTAAAGAATTATACAATTTTTCTATAAAACTTCCCTTAGCATTTGCTATAAATAATCTACACATTTTTACTCCTCCCATTTCCCGAGTTTTAAAGCCAAAAGCAAGTATATTATAGTTTCAGCAAGCAATATCAAAAATGAATAGTAATTTATAATCCTTTTAGTCATAAAATCTTGTAAAAATATCGATGCTGGAGTTGCTGGAGATAGAATAAGAGGATAAAGTGCTATTTTTGGCAAAAAAGTGTATGGATAATATAAGGGAGGTAACATGGTTAATATAACTGAGAGTAAACTACCAACGCCCCAAGAATTCCTCATATGAGAAACCCTGCTACCTGTCATATATGCTAAACTTGTTGCAGCAACCATAACAATAATAAGCGTTAATATAGTTAAACCTAATAATGATAATGAAAATATCTTATAAAGAAACCCTAAAACAAAATAAACAAATAATCCTGGTAATGAATATAGTAAGTTTCCAAGTCCAATACCTAATAAATATTCTATTGGGGAAACATCTGCTGCTATTAGTAGCTCTTGTAATTTTAATTCTAATTTGAAAAATGATGTATCTCCTATTGCGGTTAAAGCATTACTAGTTATTATAGATATTATCCCCCCTAAGATGGCATATTGAACTAGATGTCCTTTGCTAACGATGTATATAAAGAATAAAAGGGATAATGGTAATGCTAAATAAGATAGAACATAATAATAACCTCTTTTTATAGAAGAATAACCATAAAACCAAATGAATGCCAAAACAAACCTCCAATTAAATTTACTCGTTCTCAATCTCAACACCACTCAAAATTAAAACATCTTCTAAGCTTACTGGTTTTATAGAAATTTTATTGCTTCCATTTATTTTAACTTCACTAATCAATTTCTTTGCTTCTTCAGGTGTAACGTATGATATTTTTAACTCTCCTATTGATATATTACCAATTCCTTCAACCCTAACTTTCCCTTTAAGTGGCTCCATAAGTTCTTCTAAATTTCCCACCTTTATAGTTTTTCCTTTATCGATTATAGCAATTTGATCACATAAAGCCTGAGCTTCTTCCATATAATGTGTTGTTAAAATTACATTTCCTTTGAGCTGCCTTATTGCACCCCATACTTCTAGTCTAGATATTGGATCTAATCCAACAGTTGGCTCATCTAGAAATATAACTTCAGCTTGTGAAGCTAATGCCATTGCAACAAAAACTTTTCTCTTCATTCCCCCAGATAATTCATCTGTAGATGTATCAATAAAATCTCCAAGTCCTACTTCCTTTAAAGCCATTTTTGCAAGATTAAATGAATCTCTTATTGGAAAACCTCTTGCAGTTAAATACATAACTAGATGCTCAAGTGGGGATGAAATTCCAGCAGGTTTAGACTCTTGGGGTATACTACAGATCATTTTTCTTAATTTGTGCCTATCTTTTATTACATCATAACCCATTACAAATGCTTCACCCGAAGTTTGTCTCAATTGAGTAGAAAGAATTTTTACAAGTGTTGTTTTTCCTGCGCCATTTCTTCCTATTATGCAAGATATTCTTGAATTCAATTTTAAATCTAGTTCATCAAGAGCTTTAATCCCATTTCCATATATTTTTGTAAGCTTTCTTGTTTCAACAATGTTTGGCAATTTAATCCCCATTAATTATTTCTTTTTTCAATATATATTTTTTTGCTATATATGGATAACATTTTTTACTATAAAATATCGTTAATATTATTTGTGCGGGTAGGGTCGAAGGGTTCGCCACCCTTTAAAACCGAAGGCGTAATGCGGGACCAGTAATCCCATCATGTCATGCTATGTAATGAATGGTCCCTATGATAAGATGAACTCCGCGCCGTGGAGTTTGCAGTGGTTGAGGGTCTATCGGAGGATAGATACCTACAACCTTAATCGGGAGAACCTGGCCAGGCCCGGAAGGGAGCAACCTGTGCCCGAATGCAAACGTTCACGGTTTGCGGAGTAGATTTATCGTAGGGGTAAAACCTTCATTGCATAGCATGACATGATGGGAAGCCGCACATAATTTTAATTTTTGAATATTCAAAAGTGGTAAAAAGTATATATGATCTATAATTAGTTAGCACTTATATTTTTCTAGTAAAGATAAATTATAAAGGGATTTAATTTGAACATTGATAAGAAATATTTATGGATAGTATCAATATCGACATCATTTGCAGCAATATTAACACCTTTAGATAGCACAATAGTAAGCATTTCATTACCATTTATTTCAAGAAGCTTAAAGATGAGCTATATAGAGACTATTTGGGTTCCCTTGGGATATCTTATAGCATTAACTGTGTTGCTTTTACCTATAGGAAGATTATCAGATATAAAAGGTAAGAAAAAATTTTTTACAAATGGTTACATAATTTTTATTATTGGTACTTTAATGAGTGGTTTATCATTCAATGGATTTGAATTAGATTTATGGAGAATAATTCAAGGAATTGGTGCAGCATTTATATTAGCAGTTGGAGGTGCCATCATAACAGAAACATATCCCCCTAATATGAGAGGTAGAGCGTTTGGTATATGGTCCTTTTCAGTATACTTAGGAACAACAATAGGACCGGTCATAGGAGGTATTATAGTTAGCATCACATCATGGAGATATATATTTTTCGTTACACTTCCATTAGCTATTATAGGTTATATTTTATCAACAAAATATATAAAAGAAACGAATATTAAATTAAATGAAAAAATGGATTATACAGGATCTGCCTTACTTATTATAGGTCTATTCTCTATTGTTTATGGTTTGACTTACGGATCATTTATAGGGTGGAATATTTATTCCATATTATTTTCCATATTTGGTTTAACAGTGTTTGGATTATTTTTGGCCTATGAGTATAAAAACTCATATAAAGCAATATTAGATGTTAATTTGCTAAAAAACAATGTCATGTTTACAGCAGGAAATTTGGCTGCTCTCCTTAATTATACTGGTTATTTTTACTTATCATTTTTCATATCATTTTATATGCAAATAATTTTAATATTTTCTCCTCTGATAACAAGCATCGCATTGATATCTCTTTCGTTATCAATGGTAATATTGTCTCCAATTAGTGGTTGGCTTTCCGATAAGATTGGCTCAAGATTATTAGCTACAACAGGTATGCTTTTAATAATGGTTGGCTTATTACTTTTGATCCCACTAGGTCTTAAGGCAACTTTATTCGATGTATCTCTTAGGATGATTATTATAGGAGTAGGAATGGGATTATTCTCATCACCAAACACAAGTGCAGTTATGGGTTCGGTAACGAAAGATAAATTAGGTGTTGCTTCTGGATCTTTAAATCTCATGAGGTTTTTAGGTCAGTCTTTAAGCCTCGCAATTGCAAGCTTAATAGTTGCATCATATATTCCAAAAAATGTGCTATCATCTATATTTACTGGAGTAGCTATTACAAATTATCAAATATCAGCTCAGTTCTTCATTTTAGGACTTAGAAGACTTTATTTAATCTCATCTATAATAATAGCTGTTGGTGCTGTTTTATCAGCATTAAGAAATAAAAGGAAATCTTGATAAACTCTATAATTCAGCATACTAATTTTTTATTCAACTAATTTTTTAATATTCTTATATAAAAAGGAATTAATATCATGACTTAATATTTAATAACAATTTCAAATATAACATATGCATAAACCTTATTATCGAATTTCTTTATTTTTGGTAAGACATGCTTATATTTATAAATCCTTTTTTATAATCATTAAAATTGAGGGCCGGTAGCTCAGACTGGAAGAGCGCTCGGTTGGCATCCGAGAGGCCCCGGGTTCAAATCCCGGCCGGTCCATATAACTGGCCGAGATTTTTATTTTCAAAAACATATAAACTATCTTATAATCAATAATATAAGGGGTAAAAATGATAAAAAATGAAGTTAAGGCCTGGATATTATCTATTGGAAATGAAATTTTAATAGGAAGGATAACAAATACAAATGCAACATGGCTATCAAAACGTTTAACATTCTTAGGAGTTAAAGTAACCAGAATTATTACGGTACCAGATGAAATTGATGATATTATTGAAGAATTGAGAAGAGGATTAAATAATGCAGATTTAATTATAACAACTGGTGGATTAGGGCCTACTTATGATGATAAAACAATTGATGCTGTTGCAAAGGCTGTTAATAAAAAACTTGTATTGAATCCAATTGCTTATAATATGATAAAGGCAAAATTTGAAAAGTCTAATCTACCCATGACAAAAGAAAGAGAAAAGATGGCGTATCTACCAGAAGGTGGAATTCCTTTAAACAATTCTGCAGGTACTGCCCCAGGATTGTTTTTGGAAATAAATAATAAAATTGTAATTTCATTGCCAGGAGTACCTAAGGAAATGGAGGCGATATTTGAAGAAGAAGTAATAAACAAAATAAATAAGATATTACCGCCAATATCTGTTATTGAATGCGGCTTTAAATTAGAAGGGGTTCCAGAATCATCAATTGCTCCAATTTTAGAACAAGTTGATAAAAAATTTTCTAATTTATATATAAAAAGTCATCCTAAAGGAATTGAAGTAAGTAAGCCAATACTTGAAATAAAAGTACTTGTATCTGATAAAAATAAGGAAGAAGCAAGGAAAAAGGCTGAGGGTGCATTGCAAATTGTCAAAGAAGAAGCAAAAAAGCTCAATGGAAAAATATCTGAGGAGTATTGTTAATAAACAAATAATCCTAACCATAGTTATCGCATTAATTGGAGTATTCATAATCATTATAAATTCAAAATTTTTTTATAATCAAAAATTATTATGGGCTGGAATTGCTATAATGGTGGCATCCCCATATATATCATTTTATATTATTTATAAAATTTATAAAAATAAAATATAAGTAAAGTATTGACTTCTATTTTTAACTTCCAAATACAATAATTATCAGGGATCGAAATGTCTGAGCAAATTAAAGAGAGTAAAAGACCTCCAAACCTAGAAGTTTCAGGAGATAATGAACTAATAAGGAAGGTTGAGGACGCATTAAAGGAAGTATATGATCCAGAAATACCAGTAAATGTTTATGATTTAGGTTTAGTTTATCAAATAGAAGCCAAATATGTCAATAATAAACCTAAGGTTATGATAGTAATGACTTTAACAGCTATAGGATGCCCAGTAACAGGATCAATATTAGCATATGTTGAAGAAGCAATAAAAGACAGAATTCCGGATATTGATGATAACATAGATATAGAAGTTACTTTTGAACCTCCTTGGAATCCTGATATGGTTAGCGAGGAAGGTAGAGAATTACTAAAAGAAGTTTATGGATATGATGTTGTTGAAGAATGGAAGAAAAACATGCAAAATGTTCAACAAGGATTACAGTCTTAATAACAACTCATAATATATATTAATTTTAACTAAAATATAATTTTGGGGCATAGAATGGTTAATAGAGCCAAGTGGATAATAGGAATAGATGAAGCAGGAAGGGGAAGCATTATTGGAGAGCTTATGGTAGGATCTTATGCTATACGCGAAAATGATATTGATTTTTTAAAAGAAATTGGAGTTAAAGACAGCAAGATGCTTACACCAAATCAGAGAGAAAATTTGTATGAGATTCTAATCAGAAAAGGATTATTTTCAGTTATTCCTATAAAACCATATGATATTGATAGAAATAATATAAACACATTAGAAGAGAAAGCAGCAATACAAAATATTTTAAATTTAAAAAGACAAATTGGGAATATATTTGAGATAAAATCAATAATTATAGATAAGTTTGGGTATCTAAAATTAATGCCATCAAAACTGAAACAACTAGGATTTAAAGGTGATTTGATAGTTGAGCCTAAAGCAGATGTTAATTATCCAGTCGTATCTGCTGCGAGCATAATAGCAAAAGTCATTAGAGATAGAAGAATTGAAATATTAAGAAAATTATATGGCGTTAAGGGAAGTGGATACCCATCAGATCCAGAAACAATTGATTATGTTTTTTCAGAATTGAAAAAAGGATACAAACCCTTATTTATAAGATATTCATGGGAAACATTAAAAGGCACAGAATACTATATTAAGAAAAGTAAAAGAACCTCCAAATCCCTTCAAGATTTCATGAAATAGGGGTGTAAAAGACGAGTAAATCTGCAATAAACAACAGACCATTTGAAGCGCTTTTGAAATTCATGGATAATTATGGATATTCAAAAATAGGATCAAGAGAATGGCTTGAATTAAATAAAATAAGTAGATTAGGTTTTCAGTATTTAGCTACAGAAACTTTAATAAGAGAATATTCTTTTATAGAAGATGAAACATATCGTGGAAAGGAAATCTATTCTGAAGAGTGGAAAGGAAATAAAAAAATTATATTATATTCCGATGGAACAGAAAGCGCGGATGTTGTTGTTAGTAGAAAAGTAAATCCAAATGTAAAATCACTCTCATGGAGATCTTTGCTTGATTATTTACCACAGCCCCCCTTACCTTTATTTGTTATAGATATGAGCATGAAATTTATACATACCCCTGAAGAATTAGCTAAGTTGAGACTCCAAATAGGAGTAAGCTTATCAACACTAAGAGAATATTTATGGGATGCTCATTTAGCAATAACAGGAGCTGATGAGGAGACAAGTAAATGGTTATTAGAAGTTCTAGGATATAACAAAGTCTCTATCTCTAATGCAAGGCCAAGCGAAATACTTTGGGGATTTGATGCTGATAAGGTAATTATATTAAGACCTGATGCACCAAATCCTTTAAAACCTGAAGATGTCTTAACAGCAGATGCATTTCTTATTGGGGGAATTGTTGATAAAATACCAAGGCCAGGAATGAGTAGAATGCTAGATAGCCTGGTACCATGGGGCATTCCAAGAAGATTAGAACTAAGGGGTTCGGTTATTGGGGTTCCTGAAAGGATAAATAGAATAATAGAAATATTATTAAAAACTAGGTATTTATACAATGGAGATATAACAAAGGCTATTATATCAACTATGACAAAGAAAGATAGAATATCAAGAGCATATCGTGAAATTATAAAGGATTCAAAAGATGAAGGAGGAGTTAAATATGTCACAAAAGAAAATTATAATATGCTTAAAGCCTGGTTACCATTAACATTTGATGAATATCTGGAAGCAGCTAAGAGGGCACATATAGAAGTTAGGGGTTAATTACTTTTTGCTAATAAATAATTAATGTTTTAATTTATGTAAAATACATGATATAATGTGAATAAAAACAGAAAGCTAAAAATTAATACACGATTCAAGATAAAGCCTCCTATTTACATAAAGGAATTAGTGAAAAAAGAGTATAATAAACAAATAATCCTTATATGCTTTAAATAAACTAAAAATATCCTTAATAAAATTTAATATAAGGGGGATAAGTTTGAAATTTATAAAAATTGGTAAATTTAATGTATCAATTTTAGGTTCAGATAGTTTCGGAGTTAGATCATTGGCAACATTTGTAAATGTATGCAATAAAAATATTGGTATTGATCTAGGAGCCTCATTAGCCCCAAGAAGATATGGACTACCGCCTCATAAAATCGAGTTAGAAAGATTAAGTAAAGTTTTGTTAGAAATAGAAAATGCAATAAACATATCTGATTATATAATAATAACTCATTATCATTATGATCACTATATTAAAGATAAACCAAATCTTTATTATGGAAAAACATTATTTATTAAAGATCCAAAAAAGAATGTAAATAGGAGCCAATCATATAGAGCAAAGGTGTTTTTAATTGATAATGAAGTTCAGAACAAGGCAAATGTAAATATAGCTGATAATAATAAATTTGATTTTGGGGATTTAAAATTAGAATTTTCAAACGCATTATGGCATGGAGAAGATAAAACAAAGGTTGGAAAGCTAGTTATGGCTAGGATTATATGTAACGATCAATCTATAATATTTGGAAGCGATACTCAAGGACCAGGTAATCAAGAGGCATTAGAAAAGTTAATTGAGTGGAAAGGTGCAGAGCTATTAATAATTAGTGGACCCCCTACATATTTTGCAGGCTATAAGGTTTCTCAAGAATCAGTAGAAAAAGGCCTTGAAAATATGAAGAGTCTTATAGAAAAACACGTTTCAAAAATTATAATTGCTGATCATCATTTGTTAAGAGACATACACTATAAAGACATATTGAAGGATCACTATAAATTAGCAAACGATAATGGTGTTTCTTTAATAACAGCAGCGGAATTTATGGGATACCCAATAGATCAATTAGAAGCAAGGAGGAAAGAGCTTTGGGGAAAATAGATATTATATATCTTGAAAGCGCTTTAGAATTGATACCTAAAGAGATTATAAAAAAGAGAAAAATCAAATCAAATTCTAGCATTTTGGATATAAATTTTCATTATAAGGATATGCTTAAACTTAAAGATTTTAAAAAAAGAGGAAGACCTGATATTATACACAATTCATTACTTAACATATTAGAAAAACCCTTTGTCATTGATGGTAAAGTGGATGTATATATGCATGTCTACGATGGGAGAGTTTTTAAATTTTCTAATGATATTAGAATACCCAAAAATTATGATAGATTTAAAGGGCTGATGTCACAGCTATTAATTTATAATAAAGTTCCTCCAAATGAAGAAAAACCATTAATTTATTTAGTATCAAAAAACCTTGATGAATTCTTAAATGATAAAAAAATTTTGCTATTAACTGAAAATGGTGAGGAACATAGCGTAGATGATCTAATAAATATAGCATTAGAAAAGAAAATGCCCATTGGAATAGGAGCATTTGCTCATGGAGATTTTAATGAAAAAACTAAAAAATATGCATATAAACAAATAAGATTATACCACGGATATAAATTCAAGTCATGGGATATTACATGTTTTATATCATCAAAACTTATGGAAAAAGCCATTTAAATAAATTAACCTAAAACAAGAATTAGAAATTGGGGAATTAAAATTGGCCAGGCTTTTTGGAACAGATGGAGTAAGAGGTATTGTAGGAGAGCTAATAACGCCAGAATTTTCATTAAGGATGGGCCATGCAATAGGAGCATACTTTGGAAAAGGTTCTAGATTACTTATTGGAAGGGATGTAAGGTTAGGTGGGGATATGGTTGTTAGATCATTAACTGCAGGCCTACTTGCTGAGGGAATCAAAGTTTACGATGCAGGCCTACTTCCAACACCAGCTTTACAATATGGAATAAAGTCTTTGGGTTTTGATGGTGGAGTTATGATTACCGCAAGCCATAATCCACCTGAATATAATGGAATTAAAGTTATATCAAGCGATGGGATAGAAATACCCCATGAGAATGAAGATATTATAGAAAACTATTATTTTAACAATTATTTGTCAAAAATGGAATGGAGATCTTATGATAATTTTGTAAAGAGTAGGGATGATATAATTGATATTTACATAGATGCTATAATTAACCAGGTTGATGTAGAAAAAATTGCTAAGAAAAACTTTAAAGTTGTTGTTGATTGTGCTAATAGTGTTGGATCTTTAACTTCTCCATTATTATTAAGAAAATTAGGTGTAAAAGCCTTTACAGTAAATTGTAACTTAGATCCATATTTTCCAGGAAGGAATCCTGAACCAAATGCAGAAACATTGCAGAACACATTAAATTATATAAAATTAATTAAAGCAGATGCAGGTTTTGCTCATGATGGAGATGCTGATAGAGCGATGGTATTAGATAATGAGGGAAGAATACAATGGGGAGATAGAACGGGCGCATTGTTAACAGAATTTTCATCTAAAATATGGAAAAATTATAATAAGAAAACGTATACAGCTGTTTCGAGCAGTATACTTGTAGAAGAATATCTAAAACCTAAGGGAATTGATGTAGCTTGGACGCCTGTTGGGAGTGTTACCATAGCTAGGGAAATAACTAAAAACAATGATGCCATTAGTGGTTTCGAAGATAATGGGGGTTATTTGCACGTACCCCATCATGTGGTAAGGGATGGAGCTATGACAATTGCATTAACTCTATACATGCTCTCTGAAACTAATGAAACATTAAATAATATTTATAATAAGCTTCCACAATATTATGCAATTAAAGCAAAAATAGAAGCTAATAGAGAACAGGCCTTATGTGGTGTAGAAGCAGTTAAAGAAAAATACTCATCTTATAGAATGATTACGATTGATGGGGTAAAGGTTTTTGGAGATGATTTTTGGTTACTTGTTAGACCAAGTGGTACTGAACCCATATTGAGGATAACTGGAGAAGCAAAAGATAAAGAAAAAATTGAAAAAATTATCAACGATACAATAAAATATGTTAAAGAGAGATGTATAAGGTGATGTAAATGAGATACTATTTCTTTGAATTGCTAGCCTGCCCTGAATGTAAAAGTGACAATTTAATGCTATATGAACTAAACGTAAAGGAAGATAAGGTTGATATAGATCCAGAAAAAATTAAATGTAAAGAAAAGTGTGCTTTTCAGAAAAAACCAGCTAATGAAGTTCCTATTGATATATGCAAGAGATGTGTTAATTTAGATGTAATTGATGGTATTATTATATGCAAGAATTGTGGTAGATGGTATCCTATAATTGATGGTATACCGAGAATGCTTAATGATAAGTATAGAAAATATCATGAAGATGTGGAACTCTTAAGAAAATATCTTGATAAAATTCCTTTAGATATTAAAAATTTAATGAAAATACCAGAATTAGGCAAATAATTAAATTATTAAGCTTTTATCTAAAAATATTATAATAGGTGAAACTATGCCAGATATTGCCATATGGCTAACAATAGGAATTGCTCTAATAATGATTGGATTCTTAGTTATACTTATTGGCACTATTTATTCATCATCAAAAAAAGACCAAACTCAAAAATCTGAGGTCGGAGGGGTAATAATGATTGGGCCAATTCCAATAATTTTCGGAAATTCATGGAGGGCTGCAAAAATAGCTATTATATTGGCAATAATTTTAATAACTTTAGCAATTGTTTTTATGTTAATTGGAAGGATAGCATTCTAAAAAGAGTGTTCTAATTAAGATAATCTTTTTGCAAATTCTTCTACTAATAAATCATATTTGCTTTTCAATTCATCAATTTTACTTTTATAATCATTATCTATTTTCTCCTTAAAAACTTTATATATTTCTTCCAGCTTTTTTAATCCTTCTTGTTCCAACCTTTCCTTATTCTTATCAATATATGACATCTTTTCACCATCCTCGATTTGTTTTATACATATACTAAAATTTATGCTTTTAATTTCCTATATTAATAAACTAATTTTTATTAATTAAAACCGTAAATTTTTAAACTTTAAATTTCAAATAAATTATCGGGATTTGTTATGAGCGTATCTGAAAAAGATGTAATGGTCTCAACAACTCCTTATATACCAGGATATAAAGTAACAAAAGTTCTAGGTATTTGTCTTGGCATAACAGTTAGATCAAGGGGGCTTGGGGGTAGAATTTTAGCAAGTCTAAGGAGTATAGCTGGAGGAGAAATAAAAGAGTTTACTGAAATGTCAGAGCAATCTAGAGTTCAAGCCATAGAAAGAATGATAACTCATGCAAAAGGATTAGGAGCAAATGCGATAATAAGCTTTAGGCTAGATTCGAATGAAGTAGCTGAAACTATGGATGAAATTATAGCCTATGGTACAGCAGTGGTTGTTGAACCTGATAAAAGTATAGCTGAAAGCAAGATGGAATAAATATTAAAGATTTACAAAAATAAGAATGTTATCAATTAATAACTGCTTACTTTCTCCTACCCTAAAGGGTTAACTTTAGTTTTGTGTAAATACTTAAACTGCTAAAATAAAACTATTTAATCTTTTCTTATATCGTAATTAAAATGATGAAAATTGGCAAACATAACTACCTGGTTAATAATAGGATTTACTTTAATAGTTATTGGTATGCTAGTTATATTTTCAGGTACAATTTATTCATCAATTCAACAAAACATTACCCAAAAATTTGAAGTAGGAGGTATAATAATGATTGGACCAATTCCAATAATTTTTGGAAATTCATGGAAAGCAATTAATATTGCAATAATATTGGCAATAGTTCTAATGATATTAGCCATAGCTTTGATAATAATTAATAGAACTTTTCTTCCAAAAATCCCAAGCTAAATTTAAAAAGTATTTTGCAAATTTCTTAACAAAGTTTTAACTCTTATTTTAATGTTTGCTATCTAATTTAACATATCATTAATTATGTTATTAATATATTAAATTAACTAAAAATCAATTATCTAAATTTTTGCTATAATGTTTCTATAAAATTTAATTTAAAATCAAATTGCATTAAAAATTGAAAAATTATAATTGTGCTTTGTATAAAAATACAACAACAGCATAGAAATAAGTATTACCATAGCTTGATACATTCCATGAATAAGGAATTGATACAAATATCTTTACAGGTTTATAATAATTTGTGGGATTTGGAGCATTAATAGGCTGCAATACTAAATTACCATTTGTGGGATCTATATAACTTACAGATGCAGGAGTAAAGGATTTAACATTTTTAAGAAAAGAAGCTCCATATCCTAAATTGCTGTAATTATTTAATACACTAATCCCATATAACATGAGATTATAAATTGTTGTGTCAAGCGTTAAAGAAACATTTTTACTTGGATTTCCAGAAAAAGCTGGGAATTGATAATAAGCATAGTTATTATAAGTAGATATAGATGAATATGCAGAAGTTAATGGATTTCCAAATATTGGATTAACCTTATACGCGATTCTAAGCATTTGATATGATTTGGCTATATCTCCTAAACCATATGTTATTGAATAAATACCTGCACTTGGGTTTAAGGAATAAATGGATGGATAAGGTATCATTGTAACTGAGTTAGTATTATTATTATAGATTCCCAAAAAGATATCATAGGTAATTATATATGTATCGTTCTTTGGTAGATTTAGCAGAGTTAAATATCCTAAGCTTGTATTTAAAGTAGAGGTAAAAACATCGGCAACTATCTGAATTTGAGTTCCATTAATTGTAGAACCATCAACTACTGTTGTTCTATTTCCTAACACACCAATCCAATATCCATAATCCCACCATGATACTATAACAGCATTATTATCAGTATTATTTTTGATATAACTCAATGCATCTAACCAAGCAGAGTTTATTGGAGAAATTATTTTCGATCCTCCATTAGATGTTGGAACAGAAATTGGACCCAAATAACCAGTTTCTATATCTGGTGCCATTAATTTCAGTGTATTATAATCAGATCTGCTATAGTTTAATGCCATACCTAATACGATAACAGATAATATAACTCCAGCAGCTATCGAAGAATAGTTAGGTTTTTCTATAGTTTTTCTTGTTTTCTTATTGTATTCCTTTGATTTAAAGGAAAGGAATAAACTTATTGATACTCCAGTAGATAACGATAAGTAAAACGCAGCAGAAGATAAAAAATAAGCTTCATTTATGCTTGTATATACAAAAATAAATCCATATATAAACAAAGCTAATTTAAGTATTTCTATTCTTGACATTTTATCTTTATTTAAGTAAATGATATAAAATTCCATAATAAGGCCGATTATCGTTACAAAAAATAAAATTCCATAATCTGCCATTGCCTGACTAAAGGTGATTGATTGGTATTCTGCTACTGTTAAAGAAACAACACTATTAATTGGCGTAATACCTAATCCTATTAATACCCTACTCGGTAGTGAAATTAAACCTGTAAGTATTAATGAAACCAATATACCAAATGCAGCAATGATAAACCATAAATGTACTTTTATATCAAAATTATCCTTTATGTTTATTTTCCTTAATAGCTTAACTCTCCACATCTCTTCTTCTACCAAATACAACATAATAATTCCAATCAAGCCTAATCCTACACTATGTGTGTAAAATGATAATCCAATCGTTGGAGATAAGGCTATGACACTTGTATATCCTAAAATTATAAGAATATAATTCAAAAGACTTCTCCTATTAGGTCTAAATATAAATGGTTCTAAAAGGATATATATTGCTAACATTAAAGCGATATATTCATATCCACCCCAAAACCATCCAACTAATCCTCCAAATATACCAGCTAAAATAGAGTATATTGCCATGACTTTTATGGATATTTCTCATTCAGTGAACTTGCAAAAAAATATAAAAACCATGAGATTAGTGCAAAACCAAATATTCTTTTACCTGGAAAATTTGCAAATGTTTGATCAAACAATATAATTGGATAAAATCCTATTACAGATGCTGATATAAGACCAGAAATTTTTGAGCCGGTTATCTTACTAACAGCAAAGAAAACTCCTAACATAGCAATGATCGAAAAAGCAACTGGAAGCAATCCCAATATTTCAATTAATTTTGACTGGCCTAAACCAAGGATTTTTGATATAATAACAGTTAATATTGACATTCCCAAATATTCAGTTTTTAAAAAATTTCTTCCAATTGGATACCACCAAAAAGTCACATGCTTTAATCCATCAAAGTTAAATAAATGATTATAAAAATAAAGGGATAGCCAATATCTTTCCCATGGATCTGCCTCATTTAAATATTTTAGTCCATAATTAATTGCTGGAAGCAACCTCAGATATGTTGAAAAAATTACTACTATTACAAATACTACATAAGTTAATATTGATTGAAACTTATTAGATGTAATAATTTTTTTAAATCTATTTGACATTTTGATTCCCTTTAATTTACTCAACATCAAATTAAAAAATTTTTTGAAAAAAACTTAAGATATATCAATTATTATTTTTATAAATCAATAATTAAGAAGAACAAACATTTAAATAAAATATAAATCAATAATTAAGAAGGCTTATTTCAACTTGTCTATATACATTAGAGTCAAGTGTATATATTTAATCCTATAGATAATATGTATAAGTCAAATCCAACAGAACTTATTTATATCTACTCAGAAATACAATTTTTTAATATTTTGTTAAAACAAAATATTTAAGAAAAATTATTTCAAAACTATAAGAGTCTGTCTTAATTTTATTTATTATTTTTCATTTAATTTCTTTAATAACTTTCTTTTTCATACTATTAAATGGTGACCTTATAGTGTTAGGAACCTCTAATGATTATTTAAATAGGTTAAAAGAAAGAGAAAAAGATATTGATATTTATGTTGGAGGAGAAAAGGTTGAGGATGTTTTAAATAACCCAGTTATAAGGCCCTCAATTAATGTTATAACAAAAACATACGAATTATCTTTAAAAAATGAATATAAAGGTATTTTAACGGTTATGCAAGATAATGAAGAAATAAATAGATTAGTTTATGTTGAGAAAAGTATAAATGACTTAATAATGAGAGCAGAATCACAAAGAATACTTAATTCTCATATTGGTAATTGCAATTATAGATGCACAGGCCATGATGGAATTAATGCTGTTTATGCATCTACTTATGATATAGATTCTAAGTTAAACACAGAATATCACAAAAGATTTCTTAGATGGCTAAAAGATGTACAATCAAAGGATTTGGTAGTTGAAACAGCTATGACAGACGTTAAGGGAAATAGATCAAAAGGACCTTTGGAACAAAAAAATGATTTTGCTTATGTACATGTAGTTGAGAGGAAAAAAGATGGAATAATTGTTAGAGGAGCAAAAATGCATATTACCGGTGCTGCAATAGCGGATGAAATATTGGTTATACCAACAAAAAATATGAAACAAAATGAAAGAGACTATGCAGTATCTTTTGCAATAAAACCAGAAACAAAAAACGTTCATTTTATATCTAGTTGGCACCCAATGGATATAATGAAGAAGGTTTCTAAAGATCTTGGAACAGATATAGATTATCCATTACCATTTGGTCATAGAAATACATATTTAATAATTTTTGATGATGTTTTTGTTCCTAATGATAGAGTTTTTATGGACGGAGAATATGAGTTTACAGGCAAATTAATAGAATATTTTGTATCTCATCATAGAGCGGGAGGGGGACCTTGCAAAGCAGGTTTTGCCGATGTTATCCTTGGTTCAGCTGCATTAATGGCAGATGCAAATGGTGTGCTTAATGCAAGTTACATACAGGACAGGCTTTTAGATATCATGAGACATGGAGAGTCTGCTTATGCAGCTGGATTAGCGGCTATGGTTAAAGGATATAGACATCCAAGTGGGGAGTATATACCAGATTTTAGATTAGCCAATATAACCAAATTAGATTCAATTGAACATCTAAAAGAAGCTATTATAGCGTCAGCTGATATAGGTGGGGGAATTACAGTTAATGCACCTTCGTCTAAGGATCTAAATATTGAAGGACTTTCAAATAAGATCGCGGAAGCTTTAAAAGGAAATGAAAATTACACTGCTGAAGAAAGGCTAAGAATAGCAAGACTTTTACAGCTATGGGTTGCAGGACCTCATCTTGTTGGTCTAATTCAAGGAGGAGGTCCTCCTGCAGCAGAATTATTAGCCCTCAAAAATGATATGAAAAATAGATTAAATGATTTAATAGAAAATGCTAAAATAATGGCTGGAATTAAAAAAGAATAACACCTTATATTAAAATAATTAAACAAGAAACATAAAACAAAAAAGTAAATAACCCTTAAATTATAATAAAATCTAATAATTATTTTTATAATTTAAAGAAAAGTATTAAAAAACATTTATTAACTATGGATTCTGAATATAATGGGAGCAAAAATGAATAAATTAATTTGGTTAGCAATAATATTAACTCTTGGCCTAGCTATATCAATAACGGGCATTGCATACTATTTAAATTATAAAGAATATTATAATAACATAAATAACTATTATAACCTTCAATCTTTTACTAGATATCCTATTAATGAATCAATGGAGTTGGCTAATGAAATTCCAAATTATGTCCATATATATAAAAATAATAATTCTATTGTGATAGACAACAATAATATAAATTTGGTTGTATTAGCTATGATGGGTAATGATGCAGCAAACATGACAAATTCAACTGTTCCTTCCTATTCTCATGGGGACGTCTTTGTAATCTATGGTTTAATAAATCCAACATTAATTGTTCCATCAGGTTCAACCATTCATGTGTTATTTATCAACTTAGATGATGATATGTATCATAACTTTATTATCACAACAACCCCTCCACCATATCCATATAACGTTATGCCTTATGTTGGCATGAATGGGGGTATGGGACCTTCTATGAGACTCTATATGACTTGGTTGCCTCCAGCTAATTATAACAATAACTATGCATATGGCTATGAATACACATTTATAATCAATTCGCCAGGAAATTATTGGTATTTATGTACATACCCAGGTCATGCTGAGAATGGCATGTACGGTGAAGTCATATCACTTCAGTAATATTATTCATGCAATATCTTTCTTAAAGCATTTATTAGTATATATGAATTCTAATCAATTAAAGATTAAAAATATAAAAGTTATTTTTAACTTAATAATACTATTTGTTTTGTTATTTGGAAAATTTCAATACTCTTAATTTTTAAAAATTTTAAAAATTATATTTTATTCTATTTACTTCATTTATTACTTCTTCAAAATTTTCTTGGGCTTTATTATACGCATCTACTATATTTAATTTCTTATAAAAATAATAATAGGAAACTAAACCTGTTATTATATCTCCTGATCCAGTTCTATCCTTAGCTATATTTCCTGAAGGCTTTATTTCCTTTGCTTCATTTTTATCAATAATAACAGTATTCTCAATACCCATTGTATAAAGTAAAATCGAATTTATAGCAAGATTTTTAACGAGGTCAAGTGGTAAGTCATCGCTTGAAATGTGAAATAAATCTATATAGTTTAATGGAACTAAATCCATCCACGCTTTTAACGACCTAACATAACCTTGAGGATCTAAAACTATTGGTTTATTTAATAATTTTATTTGTTCAGCCGGAATTTCATTAAATATAGGAGATAAAATAATAAAATCGAATTTAATATTCCTAGTTTTATTAATTAAATCATTAACATCTATTGGTATTATTTCACCAATAAATTTTGTTAACCTTTTGTCCTGATTATACTTATGATAGAAAACTGCTCCCTTTACTTTCTGACGAATACCTACAGTAATTATATTAATTTTTTCTTGTAAATTAACCGTTTTTTCCGTTTCATAACCAATCGGTCCATAAAAATAAACATTACAATTCATTTTTCTTAATGCAAAACCTGCATATAGGGGCGGACCACCAGCGCAAATAACTTCATTATTATTTATATTAATTATATCAACAGTAGGCGATGAGATTATTAATGCATTGCAAACCAAGTCTTATCACTCACAGGTTTTCATTGTTATATATACCATTATATAATTTATCAGGTATATCTTTTAGTTTTATAAAAATTATTTGAGCAATTCTTGCATATTTTTCTATCTTAATACCTTTATCATTTAATACATTTAACAATGCTTCTCCTCTTCCACTATAACCAGGATCCCATAATGCACAACTAAGATTTGCTCCCATTCTTAACAAACTACTTCTAGGAAAACATATACCTATAGCTTCTTTTGGAATTTCTACTATATCAAAGAATCTTATTTTATAAGCTCCTTTAGATAGATCATACAAATTATCAATAGGCGCGATTTCTTCAGTATTAGGTAAAACCCTCTTTCCTTCTCCTAAATATCCTTCTTCTATAAATTTGAACACCTTATCTAACCTTAAATCCACTCCTGCTGGTTGTATTTGAGATTCATTAATCCCTTTTATATAATTTGACATTTCCTTACCATTATAAGCCAATTAAATTTCACCATTAAATTATTATACTAGAAAAATTTATTTATTAATGTTCTACAACAATTTATATAATAAAACTTTAATTATAAATAAAATGATACTATCTTAACTCTATTTCCGTTTTCATCATACATGTATATTTTACCATCTTCTTCATCTTGTGTTTTTCTATGTGATCCATCACAATATGGTTTATTCTTTGAAAGACCGCATGCACATACATGAATTTCTTTACCATTATCTAACTTTATAGCATATGGATGATTTCTTTCATGCAATACAATCCTAGCCATTCCTTTCACCGATTTTTCTGAAAAATTATAAAAATTTAAAAAAGAATATATATCTAGGATTATCTCCAATTTAAAAATTTTTTTGCTAAACATTAATTATTAATTTAAAATATTTATAGACAATAATGATATCTATTAAAATCACTTTTCATGAAATTGAACAAATAATATGTCATCAAGTTTTTTTATGAAACATTTTTCAGCCCATGAATGATTGCACTTTTATCATAACATATGTTGTAACCCCTTAAATTCTTTTGGCATATGTGACTCAAGCTTCAATTAGAAGAAACACTTTTTACTGAAAATCCAGCTTTTAATCCTTAATCTACATCATTATCAATGTTTATCCCTTCATCCAAATTTTTAATTTTCTCGATAAGCTAAATTTGTGTGAAGAACTTATTTTCTTATAATTCATTGTTCCTTGGTAAGTTCACAATTAATTGTGTTTAAAGAAATGATCATTATATTCATATATAACCTTGCCTCTTATTAATATTTTCTTTATTAGCTATCGATTGAGCAATTTTTTTTGTATTTCTCAACAGCATTATATCTATAAGACTCCAATAGCATGTTTCTTTATACATGAACAGTCTATTTTATTTAATCTATTCTTAGAAATATCATTACTAATTTTATCAAATAAGATTTTAAAAGAATACTTATAATAGAATCACACTAAAAATTTATTCTATAAATAAAGTAGAATTATTTCACTATATGTGGAATTATAAATATAGCAAACATTAAATTGAAGAACACTATTATAGTAATAATTGTATATAGATAATCCTTTTCTCTAGCGAACTGTATTATTCCTATAAAAACTCTCAGAACTGGTGTTGCTATTAATACTACTAGACCTAACATTATTAAATCAAGACCATTAAAGCTCATTATTCCTGATATTATGCTGTTAAATCCTATAGTTTTGGTATTTATATTAGATTTTGGATTAATAAGTTGGTTTAAAGTATAAGGATATGCCCCATTATGTATTATTAATAATGCAAAACCGAATATTATTAGTATAGCTGAAATAATAACTCCTATCCTTAATGCCCATCCTATAACATCTTCGAATTCTACCATTTCTCTCACCTTATTATACCTAAACCTCTCAATATCATTTCTACTCCTAAGAATGCTAATATTGCCGTAAAAACATATCTTATTGTTTTATTTTTCATACCTGGCAAAACCTTTGTTCCAGCAAACGATCCAAGAAGTACTCCTAAAGCTGTTATTCCTGCTAATATAGGTTGAATGTATCCATGCACCCAATATATTGAGCTACCAGTTGCTGCAGTTACTCCAATCATAAAGTTACTAGTTGTAGTACTGACTTTCATGGGTAAATTCATTGCCCAATCCATACCTAATACCTTTAAAGCACCTGATCCAATACCCAATAAACCTGATATCATACCTGCAAAAAACATTATTATTTCTCCTAACCACCATCTTACTCCATAATATTTTACATCTTGTTTAAGCGCATAATCATGATATTCTCCATATAGTTTGAAAAACTTGGTTGTCCTATCTGGTTTCATGGGTTTGGGAATTTCAAATTTTGACCTTTCCAGTTGAAAATATATTTGTATAAGTAAAACAATACCGAAAACAATGTATATTATGGATGCTAAATGATGTTGGTAAACCCATGTTGCAATTAATGAACCTATAATAGCTCCTCCAGATGTCGCGACTTCCAGTCCCATACCTAATTTAACATTAGTTATTCTATCTTTAACATATGCGCTTCCCGCACCACTTGATGTTGCTATAGTTGATATTAAGCTAGCTCCAGTTGCGTAAATTATTGGAACTCCTAAATATAATGTATAGATTGGTACTAAAAAGGTCCCTCCACCTAGTCCAACAAGAGATCCTAAGAAGCCTGATACTATGCTCGCCAACGCCAATAATGCAAAGTATAATAGCTCGAGCATTTAATATTTGCCACCTCTTCTTAATAACCGGTAAACGATGCAATATAAAAAATTAATCTGTTAGTTTATATATGATATTAATTATGTATCTTTTAAATATTTATTTTTTATCTTATAATATTATTAGATTTATCAATTTAACATTTTATAAGGATTGTTTTTATATATAATAAGAGGGCAGAAGTGGAAGAATCTTTTCAAAATTTTATAGCGGATTTAATAGCAAGAAGGATATCAGGTGATATAGTTTATAGTAATAATCCTAATATAGGTTTAAAAAAATGGAGAGATTATTTTGAGGTTTCACAACTAGAGGTTGCTAGAATAATGGGAGTTTCAGCAAGCGTTATAAGCGATTATGAAAAAGGTAGAAGAGTTCCTGGGGCCAAATTCATACAAAGATATGTTAGAGCATTACTAACAATTGATCATCAGAGAGGTTGGAAAAAATTAGATGCATTATCAAAGGCCTTAGGCATTCCAAGAAGAGCTATAATTGATATGATGGAATTCAATGAACCAATTACTATTGGGGATTTAATAAGTTTAGTTGATGGAATATTACTTTCACCAAATTATGCAGATTCAATTAGAGTATATGGTTATACTTTAATAGATAGCATAAGGGCTATTGCCGAATTAAGTGGACCACAATTTTATTTCCTTTTAGGATCTACCCCAGAAAGAGCTATAA
The DNA here is from genome assembly GCF_000317795.1 of Caldisphaera lagunensis DSM 15908. NCBI lineage: Archaea > Thermoproteati > Thermoproteota > Thermoprotei > Acidilobales > Acidilobaceae > Caldisphaera > Caldisphaera lagunensis. The sequence continues at coordinate 13,246 of NC_019791.1, read as the reverse complement.
TATTCACAAACGTTACTGCTGGAAGAAGTCCTATGGTAGCAATTAGGGTTTCTCTCGTTAAACCTGGTATAATTATAATTCATGGCCCTAGAAGATATGTTGATCCTTTAGCAATAGAATTGGCTAGATTAGAAGGATTACCGCTAATATTAAGCCTAGCCAAAGATATAAATACATTAATTAGAAAATTGAGATCAAAGGCTGGAAGCGATGAGACTAACTTCCTTTCAGTTTTAGAATAGCCTCAGCGATATCTCCATTTGATTCGATTAAAGCCTTCTTTGCAGTTTCCTTATCAACGTTTGCCTGCTCCATAACTAAATTAATATCTTCTTCACTAATTGAGACCTCTTCTTTTTTCTTAGTTTCCTCGACTTTTTTAGGTTCTCCAACTACGTAAACCATTGTGGGTTGGTTCTTTGCTTTAATTATCATAACTTGAGGATCTTCAATTATTAACTTAGAACCATCGGTTTCGTCAATTGTAACTTTTTCGGCCTTAACTTCTTCAATTTCCATACCTAATCTTTTCATCGCCTTTTTTAAATCTTTTGGATTCATACCCATCAATTTTCATCGCCTAAATTAAGTATCCATCTATATTTATTGAAGATTTAATTATTTATATATTTCTCTATTATATGTTTTAATTTTCAACTATATTCTATGAAAGAAAATGTATTATATTATTAAATATTAAGCTCAATTATTAAGTATAAAATAGGATAAAAATCGAGGCATGTAAAAACAATGACTAAAATAAAAATATTAGGAAGTGGCAAAGAAGTAGGAAGAGCAGGAATTTTAATAGAAGAAAATAGTAGATCAGTATTATTAGACTATGGTGTAAATTTTGATGAAGATGATAGGCCTATATTTCCTCTTCATGTAAGGCCAAAAGATATAGATGTTGTAATATTAACTCATAGTCATTTAGATCACATTGGAGCAGCACCATCATTATATATATCAATAATGCCTAAAATTGGCGCAACACCATTAACTTTGGACGTAAGCAAAATACTCTTAATGGATATGATTAAGCTTAATGGTCCCTATTTACCATTTGATGAACAAAGCGTTAATGATATGTTAACTTCAGCAGAAACAATGGATTATGAAAAACCTTATGAATATGGAGATTTTCAAGTTACATTAATGGATAGTGGGCATATACCAGGAAGTGCAAGCGTTTTAGTAGAGACAAGTAATAATAAAATTCTATATACCGCTGATATGAATACTATCGAAACTAAACTTAAAAATCCCCATAAATTAAATGGTGTTGAAGCTGATACATTAATAATAGAATCTACATATTCAACATCAAATCATCCTCCAAGGGATGAAACGGAAAAAAGGTTTATAGATGATGTCAATGATGTTGTTGAAAAGGGAGGAATTGTATTAGTTCCTGCTTTCGGGGTTTCTAGAGGACAAGAGATAATGGCATTGCTAGAAGAAAAAGGTTTTGGTTACAATATATGGGTTGATGGAATGATAAGAGATATAGCGGAGCTTTACATTGCACATAGCAATTATCTAAGATCACCGGGATTATTATTAAAAGCAATGCAAGAGCAAAGATTAGTTAAAGGGTGGAATGATAGAAGAAAAGCTTTAAAACAACCTGGAGTAATTATTGCTAGCGCTGGCATGATGAAAGGAGGGCCTAGTCTCTATTACCTTAAAAAATTAGCTCATAATCCTAGAAATGCAGTTTTTATGGTAAGCTATCAAGCTGAAAAAACTCCTGGTAGAGATATACTAGAAACAGGAAGTTATTACGATGGAAATACAAAAGTTGAAGTAAAGGCAAGGGTTGAATGGTTTGATTTTTCAAGTCATACTGATAGAAGAGGAATATTAGAAACAATAAAATCTATACAGGGAATTCAAAGAGTTATATTAGTACATGGAGAGCCTGAAGGGCAAAAATCATTAGCAGAAGAAATAAGAAACCATAATACCAATCTAGATATAATAATACCAGACAATGGGGATGAAATAAATATAAGTAATACTTAAAATTTCTTATAAAATATTATCTTCCGCTAGCAAAAATTAAGTAGATGTGGAATTTGCCGAGTGCTGAGCCGGTGGCTATGAAGAAGATTTTAACCTGAATTTTGATTGTTTATTTTTAATATGTAATTAGCTATTTCTAAAAAACCTTCACCTCCTGGTTTACTAGCAACATATTTTACAGTTTTCTTTACTTCTTCTGATGCATCACTAGGACAAGCTGATAAAATACCAAAATTAAGCATATCCAAATCGTTTTCACCATCACCTATTGTAGCTACTTCTTCTTCTTTAAACCCAAGCAATTCACTTGCAATCTTTACTCCAAACCCTTTACCACCCATTTCTGGCAATATATGCAATGCATAGCCGCTCCACAATACTTTAAATCCATATTTGTTAGAATTTTTTTCAATTTCATTAATTAAATCTTTTATTTTGCTTTTATCCATATTTCTAGGTATAAAAAAAGCTAAATCGTGAAATCTAAATTTATTTTGCCAGCTCTCTATAAGTCCCATCTTTAACGCTATGTCCTTTAATTCATCAGGAGGTGTTTTATTACATATGTGTTTATATCCATGAAAATAAATTATACAACCATTTTCTGCAATTGCAGGTCCTGATGCACCAATATAACCCCTTAAACCTAATGTAACTGGTAAGGAATTCCCTGATATTAATGAAACTTTAATTCCATTAGATTCTAATAGCCTAATTCCATTTATTGCTTCAATGCTTATTCTGACGTCTCCTCTTCTTATTGTAAGTGTACCATCAACATCAGTTGCTACGTATTTTATCATTTTTGATCTACCTCATTTAAATATAATCTTTATCTAATTTAAATTTTAAAATGTTAAAGTTTAATAAGAGTACTTAACCTATTAAAAACATGGTGAAACTATTGGCAGAAGTTATAGAACAGCTTGCACGTAAAAAAATAGTAAAAGATCCGGATACAATATTATCTTTAATACCAGATAATTCCATAGTTGCAATGTCAGGCTTTAATATGATTACTGCGCCAGAATTTTTAATTGAAAGACTGTACAAATTATATATAAAAACTGGCCATCCCAAAAAATTGTTCCTTATCAGTGATACTTTTCCAGGCGCTCCTGGAAGAGGGCTTGATCGTATTGCAAAAATGATTTATGAAAGAAAAGATGAGGACTTTATTGATGGTACTCTCTTTCCATACTACGGATGGAGCGAAAGTTTACAAAAAATGGTTAGAGAGGAATGGTTTGATGCATATGCTTGGAGCATAGGAATAATGGCATATTGGTTTAGAGAAGTAGGTAGTGGGAGGCCTGGTGTTTTAACAAAGGTTGGTCTCTATACCACGGCAGATCCCAGATTCGATGGAACAGCAATTAATGAAAAAGGAAAAAAGATGAGGAGAGTTAAAGTACATTTAATTAATATTGATGGCGAAGAATTTTTATTATATACGGCACCAAAACCTCAGTTCGCTCTCCTTAGAGCTACAACAGCCGATGAAATGGGTAACCTCTCTTTGGAAGATGAAGCAGCTTATGGCACAGTTCTAAATATAGCTCAAACAATAAAGGCTATGCCAAATAAAGGAGTTAACATAGCCCAAGTTTTAAGAATAGCCCGTTATGGATCAATAAATCCAAAAGATGTTGAGGTTCCTGGCCCATTAGTTGATTATGTTGTTATTTCTCCAAGAGAATATCATTGGCAAAGTGCAAGCTTCGATTATGATCCGTCAGTTTCTGGAAAAATTATACCCCCTTTAAGCAGAGAAAGCTTAACTCAAGTAGAATTAAATCACAGAAAAATAATAGCAAGAAGAGTAATGCTTGAATTGCTTGAATTGCTAAAGAAATATGGAAGACAGGTAATAGTTAATTTAGGTGTTGGTATTCCAGCAACAGTTGCTGATGTTGCTGTAGAAGAAGAGGTTCAAGATTTAATAGTTTTAACTGTTGAATCGGGGACCTGGGGAGGTAAACCTTTATATGGGGCAGACTTTGGGGCATCTATTGGGCCATTTGCAATCCTCTCTGTTCCTGATCAATTTACCATGTATGAAGGAGGAATAATAGATGCAGCCAGTTTAGGTTTTATGCAAGTAGATAAATATGGAAACGTTAATTCATTTATCATGCCTTCAAGACTGCCAGGTCCAGGAGGCTTTCCAGCAATTGCTGCTGGTTCTCCACAGATCTTTTTTGCAGGAGAATTTACTGCAGGAGATAGAGTTATTGAGATCCATGATGGTAAACTAAAAATAATAAAAGATGGTGATATAATAAAGTTCGTTAAAGAAGTTTACAGAGTTGGTTGTTCAGGTAAGATACTAAGCAGAGCCAACAAAAATGCTTTATATATTACTGAAAGAGCAGTGTTTAAGAAGGCTGATGAAGGTATAGAATTATTGGAAATAGCGCCTGGGATTGACTTAGAGAAAGATATATTAAACAAAATGGAATTTAAACCAATTATTATAAAAGAGCCAAAACTTATGGATCAAAGAATATTCTATCCTAGAAGAATGGGAATCAAAGAAGAAGCCATCGAGGCAATTAAAAGATAATTTTTAATATTTACTATCTCATTTATTTTTCAGGGTGTTAAATGTGCCAATAGAAGTAAAAAGCTTGGAAGAGCTAGAAAAAATAGCTCAAAAGGGTATAGAATGTAGAGTTAAAAGAAATAATAAAGATGGTATGGCCAAAATAAAAGTAAGAACCAATAAATATTTATATACATTCAAAGTAGAAAAAGACAAAGTTGATGAAATATTAACAAAACTTAATTGCAAAAATGTAGTCGATTTGGATAAACAAAAACCAAAACAACAAAAACCAAAGAAGAAAGAGGAGAAAAAGGAAGTAAAAGAGGAAGCCAAAGAGGAAGTAAAAGGAGGAGAGGAGAAGAAAGAGACTAAAGAAGAGGAGAAAACTCAAACAAATATTGCAAGTGAAGAAAAGAAGGAAGAAAACCAATAAATTTAATTCTTCTTATTTAATAAACAAGAATTATTATTTAATGCCAAAGAATATATGTTTTTAATAACATATTTTATTAAAAATGATTTATCAAACAATGAAATAAGAGAAACATATAATGGAATATTCATAGAAGCTCCAGAAGCCTTTGGATGGCCTCCTCCACCTAGACTTTTTGCAATTAATTGCACATTAGCCTTATCTCTACTCCTTAATGAAAGACTTACCAAATTAAACCCCTTCTTCTTTATTATAACCGCAATATCACTATTAGATCTAGATAATATCATAGCTCCAACAATACTGTCTGATGGAATATCAGTATCTTTAAAAACACCGGATACCTTGCATGAGTTTCCATAAGTTTTTAATGTAGACAATATTCTATCATAGCCTTCCAGCTCTTTCCTAATATAATATCTTAAATGTTCTTCCAATTCCTCGTCCCAAATAATTCCATTAATAAATTTATCTATTACCTTGAATTTCCATTCTAGCCCATTTAAACCTCCGTTTGCATAGGTAGCTCTAAATAGCTTTGCTCCAAGCTCATCGTCCCATTTCCAAATATCTGATGCACAAATAGCCTTTTCTAATTTTTCCAAGAAATCATCTATATTTTTCTCAAATATTTTTGATGCATATTTAATTGCAACTCCAGTTCCGCATGTGCTAGTATCTACAATTACATTTACACCTATAGATTTAATTAATTGTATATCTTTATCTTCCCATACATGGTGATCGAACCAATATATTTCAACACCTTTTTTACTTATTTCTTTGAAGTAGTTGTAAACATAACTAATATTATTTTTATTAGATCCTATATCAACAAGAAATAAATAATCTCCCTTATTTACAGAATCTATAATTCCCTCAATAGCATTTTCTACATTATATGGTTCAGCAAAAATTATTACAGAATCATTTAGTTTTTTGCCTAATATCCTTAAAATTGATGCAGCCCCTCCCATGCCATCTAAATCATTATGAGTAATTATATAAATTTTATTTACATTATTAGAGCCCAAGATTTCTTGATACCTCCTCAATTAAAGGTTTTAATATATTATAAGTTTCTTCTAAAGACTGAGGGACTACCTTAACCCCTCCTATAATTGTTATGTAATTAGCATCACCTTTCCATCTAGGAACAATGTGTATATGTACATGCCCTGGAACTCCTGCCCCAGCAGCTTCTCCAATATTTACCCCTATATTAAATCCCTCCGGCTTGTATGCTTTAGTTAAAGCATCTATTGAAACTTTTATTAATTTTGATATTTCCAACATTTCATCATCATTTAATTCAGTTAAATTTCCAACATGCCTATATGGGGCTATCATTAGATGACCTGAATTATAAGGAAATTTATTAAGAATTATAAATGAAAATTTTCCTTTAAATACTACTAATGCTTCTTTCATATCTAGTTTTTGTGCTTCGCAGAAAATGCACTTATTCTTTTCATTTTTTTCTTCATTTTTTGTTCCAGAAAAATTTTTTATATAACTCATCCTCCATGGTGCCCAGAGATTATCATACCATTTTTCAGCCCATTCCATTGTTTTAACACCTAATTATATTATAGCACCTAGTATAAGAGAGACCGGAAGACTTATTAATATAAATAATATATATGGGAGACCGGGTTGAGCCCAAACTATGTTATCAAGATTTCCATTGCATTCTTCTATTATTGTTTCATGAGGTTCATCTACAGAAATATTTTTTGTAGAGGTTTGAGCAAAATACCATTTATATTTTTTCATTGATAAAAGATCCCTTGCTTTAATTGGGGCAGCAGAAAAGCATCTTTTATTAAATCCTTTGCACTCCCTTAAAGTTAGGAAAGTCCTTGTTATCAACTCTAATATGGATGCAATTAAAAGAGTTAAAATTATGGGGGGAAATATACCACCAAATGGATTTATTGGTAAAGATAATGCAAGAAATATAGAAGCCCACATATCCCCTGCTCCCATATGACCAATAATATAAGCTATAAATAATCCCAAAACGCTGAATATGCTTATTAAATAATAGATAACAAGTGTTTGTATAGAATAATAAAATGAGAATGAAATTAACGAAAAAACTATACCAATTTTAGAGCCAACATACCATAACCATAAAGGTACTTCTCTATACTTTATATCTAAAATGGAGGCAGGTATAAATATTGCAAAGGCTAGCATTATTAAAAAATATTGCATGACTTTTAATATTATCAATTTCTCCCCTTGATCCAAATAACATATTTAATAATTTATATTTAAATGGGCATAATTAAATAAGTTTGATCTTAATCTTCAGCATCTTTAATTCCATATTCGGTTATTACAAATACGGTCTCACCCTCTGGCAAATGAGGGGCATCAACAATTCTTGCTATTCTTTTGTTTCCTCTACTTCTTTTCAATTGAACTCTTACTCCTGGGGCATGTGCTACTATATTTCCTCCAACAGCAGATGTTGGATCTCCATAAAACACGTCAGGCCTTGCCATAACTTGGTTCGTAACTACAACTGCTATATCATATATTTCAGATAGTCTAATTAGTTGATGAAGATGCTTATTCAATAATTGCTGTCTCATAGCCAAATTTTCTCTTCCTGGGAACTCAGCTCTAAAATGACTTGTTAATGAATCTACTATTACAAGCTTTACATTATCCTTAGAAAGCATATCATATAATTGATCTACTATTGCCATTTGGTGATGGGAATTAACAGCTCTTATCCAATAAATGTTTTCCATAACCTTATCTGGATCCAAATTTAAACCTCTTGCAATTTGTTCTATTCTCTCCCATCTAAATGTGCCTTCAGTATCAATATAAACAGCCTTAGCATTTAATCCTCCTTTATCCTCTGGTAATTGAACATTAACAGCTAAAGCATGGCATATCTGTGTTTTACCTGTTCCATATTCCCCAAAAAACTCTGTCATATCCCTAGTTTCAATTCCTCCTCCCAATAAGTCATCCAAGCTCTTACTTCCCGTTGTTATCTTATGTATATTCAACCTTTCTTTCTTCAATTCTAATGCGGTTCTAAATTTGATATCTAATGTTTCCCTTGCAGCGCTTACAATTTTTTGGGCTGAGGGTAATGGAATCCCAGTTACTTGGGCAATTTCTTGAGGAGTTGCAACAGCTATTGCCTCAATACTAGTATATCCTGATTCTATTAATTTTTGAGCCGTATTAGGCCCTACTCCTGGTAGATCAGTTATATCTTTTGGCCTAGCCTTCTCTTGTTCATTATTAGTATTTTCTTCCGACATCTTACCATCCTCAATTAACTAAATAGCTATTAAAAGCTATAATTTTATATTACATTATTTGTGTTGTAAGTGATGATATAATTCTATATTACATTTAGATTTAGTTTGTTCCCTCCTCAGTGAATATATTAATATTTCTACAGAAACTAATCTAAATGGTGCATTAAATGAGAATTTTAATGATTCATCTAAGAGAAATAAAATATTGGGCTGTTGAAGAAGCTATAGAAAACCCTCCAGATCCTCCTTCAAAATATGAAGGAAATGAATGTGTCGCAGGTTTTATAAGCGTTGAAGAAGATGATACTCCTGATTTGTCTCATGAAGCAGCCTTAGAATTAGCCCAACATGCAAATAGATTCAAATTAAATTGTATAGTAATTTATCCTTTTGCTCATTTATCACCAAGCCTGGCAGAGCCAAACAAAGCAATTAATGTTCTAAAATCAATTGAAGATGAGTTAAAGAAAATGGGATTTAATGTAAATAGAGCACCATTTGGTTGGTATAAAGGTTTTAGCATTACATGTCCTGGGCATCCTATGTGTGAACTATCTAGAACAATTACCCCTCCTAAGGGACCATTTTATATTAAAGATCAAAATAAACTATCAATACAAGATGCAATAAATAATAAACTTCTTGATAGTTCTCTATTAATTAACAATCCTTGGGATAATGAATCAATAGGCGCCCAAGAAAAATTCGGCATACTTAGCGATGGGATAAATAATATAGGCAAATTTATGATAGATACTTTTATGGAATTTTTAATTAAGGAAAACAATGAAGAAAATCTAGAGATTAAACATGGTAATCATAAAGAGATCTATGGAATTGATGGTCTATCATCAATTATAAAGTCTGTTTTAGATTATGGAAGATATTTAAAAGACCATGGAGCATCAATTCAAGGATTCATACCAGGAAGTGATATATTGTTATTGCCAAAAATTAGCAAAAAGGATGATTTTGATAAGGAATTTAACAATATAATTAATGGCATAAGTAATAAATTATCTGAAATAAAAGCATCATCTAGCGAAGGATTTAACATTAATTATGACATTGATTACGATTTAAATTTAATTCTATATAAGTCAAGAAATAATGGGTTTGTTTTATTGGGTGGATATGGTAATGTAAGAGGGAATTCATTAACCTTTATTGGGCCAATAAGAAATATAATTTCTTCTTTAATTGATTATGGTTTAATCTTAGCAGATAATGGTATAACACCAAGTTTGCCATTTTGGTTATCTCCTTATCAGGTTGCCATAATACCTGTAAAGGAATCACATGAAGAATACGCAAAAAACATATTTAATGAATTAAATTCAAAAGGTATTAGAGTTTATTATGATCCTCCTTCTAAGAGTTTAGGAACTAGAATCAGGGTAGCGGGAAAATCTTGGGTCCCAATGATCGTAGTAGTTGGTGATAAAGAGAAAGAATCTAATACAGTAAATGTAAGGAAAAGGTGGAAACAGGGTTCCCAAGAAGTTTTAACACTAGATGAATTTTACAATGAAATTGAGCTTTTAAAATCGGAAGGTCCTTTAAATAAATACCTTAATCCTCCAGTTTCTTAACTGGTTCATGAAAAGTGTTTTTCTTGCAGTAAGGGCAATAATGATAAAAATTCTTCATTTTATCTATTTCAAAACTTACTGGTAATACCCATTCATTTTTGCATTCCTTGCATCTTAACTTCCATTTTGTCATTTATTCCACCTTGTTTTCCTAATGAAAAATGTTAGAAGAGAATTAAAAATATCTTATAAAACTACTTTTTCCATATTTTTTTAAAAAATTTTTTTAAGTATTTAATAAAATGGTTAATTGATAATACAAAACTGAATCTTTTATTTTAGTACATCCTACTTTTTAAAAGAAAAAATTTATAAATATCCATGATATAACTTATAGCATAGTGAGGAAACATGTCGTCTAAGTTACCGCCTGTAAAGGTTAAGGATCCCACAACTGGTAAGGAAGTTACATTAACACCAATAAAAGTATGGACATTAGCGCCCAAGAAAGGAAAGGGCGTTAAAATAGGTTTATTCAAGAGTCCGGAAACAGGAAAATACTTCAGAGCCAAGGTAGAGTAAATATTTAATTTTAAAATTTATTTTTTATTTTTTGTAGTCTCCATTTTTTATAGCATTTATCATTCCTTTAACAGATTCTATTAGAAAGCCATCGGTAAAGAATTGTATATTCTCATTAACTGCATTCATAAAGTCTTTATCAGCATCCATTAAATCTTTAACAATTTTATTTAAATCCTCAACACCTTTAGCTAAATCTTCATTTATAACATCAAGCCACAATTTCGTTCTATCAACTCCTATTTCCAAATATTCATAACCATTTTCATGTATTCCATAATGTGTAGGAGCTATATACTTTGGTTTAAATGACTTCATTTTTTCTAAACTTTCTAAGTATTGTATTGGCTTAAATGGTGTTGGTGAGGTAATTGCATATACCTTACCGCTTTTAAAATTAAAGATGCCTCCTGCCGAATCTCCTGTGAAAATTATATTTTCTGGATATAATAATATGCTCATATGATGGCTTGCATGGCCTGGAGTATATATAAATTTAACCTTATGTTTTCCAATATTAATTTCTGAATAATCATCTGGAACAATCACATTAGATTCTTTAACTGGTAATGGCTTTCCATAATTATCTGCTAAAAGCTTTGAAAACTTATTTGCAGCGTCCCACAATTGGGAAGGATCAATAATATGCTTTGCACCCTTTGGATGAACATATGCTTTAGCATTAGGATAATCATTTATTAAATGCCCGGTAGAGCCTGCATGATCTAAATGAATATGTGTTGATATTATTATATCAGGTTTTAGATTTAAATCTAATAAAGCATTTTTCAATTTATTATATTGACTTGCAGGTCCAGGTTCAATAATTGTAACCTTATCATCTACTAAAATAAAGGAAGAAACTATACCATGTAAATCTCCAGGAGAAACATCAACTATGAATAAATCACCAAATTTCTCATATTTGTTCATCCATATCCCCAAAATACCTTTATTAAAAGAAATTAATAAAACTTATTTATAAATAGATTATGGTAAATAGGGATTAATAATTTTTGATAAGTGGGAAGATATTATATGGGACATTCTTAATGGCTCGGGGATCGTTGAGTAAAATTGATATGAATTAATCAATTGTATTGCTTCTTCTTTGTTAACCCCCCGGTTAACAATGTATAAAACCCCTCTGTTTGTCTCAATTTTTTTAATTTCTTTTAGCTGATTTAATGCTAGTTCTCTAATATAGCTATCCTCAAAATGTGGCCTCAATGCCTTTAACAAATTTTTTATAGATGGCTTATAATTATATATAACTATTGATGGTAAATTAGTTAGCTTTTGGATGCCTGGTAGTGATATAACATTAAACCCGGCTATAGTTATTGAATCAAATAAAACAACAGATTTTTCATTGTTTGCCAAGGTTTTTATAAGGTATGATAATACTGATGTTGCATCTAATCCATCTGTATGAACAAAACCAATCTTTATATTTTCAGGCCAAACTTCCTTATATGATATACATGAGACTAAGGTTTTACCATATCCTAACTTTTTAACTTCACCATCATCACAGGCTATTATTTTTTCTATTATCATCATATTTGACCTCATTCAATAAATCGGCAATCATTGGATCTTCTTTTAGCGCTTGTATTATAGCATTAACTTCTGCCGCCAATGAAATAACCCTAGTTTTCCCATATCTTCCTCTGCTAATTATTCTGCCTGAGATGATACCTAGCATATCAAGTTCACTTAATATTCCACTTACCCTTCTTAATGTTATTTCTTCTAATCCAAGTTTGGAAATCAATTTTTTGTAATTATCATATATATCTCCAGTTGTCGCATAATCTTTACCCATAGCAGTTGCTAATAATATTGAAGTCATTATTAGTTTTCCATGAAGAGGTAATGTTTTTACTACATCCCCTACCCTATCTCTTTCTATTTCAACTCTTGCCTTCATTACATCATCTTTTGTTACAACATTTCTATTTTCTCTTTCAGCAATTTCTCCAGCAACCCTTAGCAAATCCAAGGCCCTTCTAGCATCACCATGTTCTCTAGCAGCTAATGCTGCACATAATGGAATAACTTCCTCATCTAAAGCTCTTTCATTAAAAGCCTCTTCAGCTCTTTGATTTAATATATCTTGCAATTGTTTAGCATCATATGGAGAAAAAACTATTTCTTCTTCACTTAGGCTGCTTTTAACTCTAGGATCTAAAGATTCTATCATTTTAACGCTATTAGTTATCCCTATTATGGAAACTCTTGACTTGCTTAATTGTTCATTAATTCTAGTTAAATTGTATAATAAATCATCCCCATATTTTTTAACTAGAAAATCGATTTCATCTAAGACTATTATATAAACTCCTTCAAGATTTGTTAATTTCTTTACAATCCTATTAAAAACTTCACCTGTAGATAAACCAGTAAAAGGTATTCTCATATTAAAATAATCTGCTATATCTGCTAATATTCTATAAGGGGTTTCTCTATGCCTAACATTAGCATAAATATAACCAACTTTGATACCCTTTTGTTTAGCATTTTCTTCTAGTTTTCTTAATACAAATTTGGTCACAGCTGTTTTTCCTGTGCCTGTTAAACCATAAATAAAGATATTACTAGGTCTTTCCATCCTTAAAGCAGGTGATAATGTTAGGGCTACCCTTTTTGTTTCATCATCTCTATGAGGAAGAAATTCTGGTACATAATCAGGTAATAATACTTCTCTCCTTTTAAATACTCTTGGCTTATATGCTGCATTGAATATATCATCAATTTCTGACATTTTTCCACCTGATCCATAGGAAATAATAAATAGGAAAAATTTAAGGGCAGTTCACCTAAAATA